>CAZUEI010000222.1:0-4111 GCA_964618985.1 uncultured Chloracidobacterium sp. | reverse complement strand
TTTTTACCCCGTAAGAAGGAACAACGAAAATGCACGAAGGGCACCAAAAGATGTTTGGTGTGTTTTCGTGAAATTTAGTAGTTGGTTTGTTAATGGCATGAAAAGTAAGGAGCCCATGAATATGAAAACAACTTGCAAACTTTTTCTCATCATTGTTCTGGCCGGCGGCATGTGCTTGACGGCCTCGGCCCAGCAGCTCATTTGGTCTGTAAACAATAACAGTCCTGATACTATCGACAAGGACAAAGGCGTTTCCAGGCAGTCGTTTCCGACGGAGTTCAGGTTGTTTACTTTGAACATCGAGCCGATGCGGCAGCAGTTGTTTTCTGTCGTGGACACCAAGGTGCCTAGTTCTGTTGTGATCATGCTGCCGAATGCGGACGGCGACTATGAGTTGTTTGAAGTGTTTGAAAATTCAAATTTCGAGCCTGACCTGCAGGCGCGATTTCCTGAGATCCGCGCATTTTCGGGCCGTGGCATCACTGACAAATATGCGACTTTGAAAATGAGCATTTCGCCGCAGGGAATACAGACGATGGTTTTCCGCACCGACAAGCTCAACGAATACATTGAACCATATTCCGCCGATCATACTGTTTATGCTGTTTTCAAGTCGCGAAGGGAGAAGGGCGAATTGCCGTGGACATGTTCGACGGTAGAGAGGAACATGGCAGCCGACTTAAATGAGCAGGTTCAGAATATGGAATTGCCTGAAAGCTCTGCCGGTCAGATAAAAACGATGCGTCTGGCTCAGTCGTGCAACGGCGAATATTCAAACTGGTTCGGGGCGACCAGCTCGGCTCAGGTGAGTTTGGTTTTGGCGGCTTTTAACGCAACGCTTACCAGAGCAAACGGCGTTTATGAGAAAGACCTTGCGATTCACCTCAACCTCATAGCAAATACAACATCGGTTATTTACTATAATCCGGCGACCGATCCTTACACGACATTAGGAAGCTGGAATCAGCAATTGCAAACCACTTTAACTAACGTTATCGGAAATGCTAATTATGATATCGGCCATATGTTCGGCGCATCTGGCGGCGGCGGAAACGCGGGCTGCATCGGATGTGTTTGCGTAGATCCAACCGGGACTGTTCCTTTGGGGAAGGGCAGCGGCATCACTTCGCCGGCAGACGGAATTCCCCAGGGCGATAATTTTGACATTGATTATGTCGTCCACGAAGTAGGACATCAACTGGGTGCAAATCACACATTTTCATTCTCGCTTGAGGGCACGGGCGTGAATAAGGAAGTCGGCTCGGGCATCACGATCATGGGTTACGCGGGAATCACAAATCAGGACGCCGCACCCCACTCGATCGATATTTTTCATCAGGCGTCGATAGCCCAGATACAAGCAAATATGGCGCCAAAACCCTGCCCGGTGACAACAACGATGACGGCCAATAATCCGCCGGTCGTTAATGCCGGCAGCAATTACACTATTCCTATCTCAACTGCTTTTGCGTTAACAGGCTCGGCGACCGACCCCGAAGGCGACCCCCTTACTTATAATTGGGAGCAGAACGACAACTCGACCACGTCGGGAAACAGCAGCGTTGCTTCGATCACAAAAACAACCGGCCCGAATTACATCTCGTTTGCATCATCCTCTTCACCCACGAGATTTATGCCGCGACTTTCAACGATATTGGCAGGTTTAAATGTAACGCCGACATTGGGCGGCGATGCGATCTGTAACGTGGAGGCATTGAGCTCGGTTTCGAGAACGTTGAATTTCAGACTGACGGTCAGAGACAACCGGCCTTACGTTCCCGGTTCGACCGTTGGCCAGACGCAGTTTGACGACATGGTCGTGACTGTCAGCAACACTTCGGGGCCGTTCTCGGTCACGTCGCCGAACACTAACGTTTCGTGGGCAGGAAATTCGACGCAGACCGTTACTTGGAATGTAAATAACACGACAGCTTCGCCGGTTAGCTGTGCGAACGTCAAAATTTCATTGTCCACCGACGGCGGACAGACTTTCCCGACAGTGCTGGCTGCAAGCACTGCAAACGATGGCTCTCAAGCGGTAACAATACCTGTCGGAGCAACGACGACGGCAAGAATAAAAGTAGAAGCCGTTGGAAATATCTTCTTTGATATTTCGAACACCAACTTTACGATAACCGGCGCCGCCGCAACGCCGACGAATACGCCGACGTTTACGGCGACAGCGACGTTCACTCCGACGGCAACTGCAACGTCGACCTTCACGGCGACGAATACAGCGACTAACACACCGACGCCGGAAAATACGGCGACCCACACGGCGACGGCGACGGCGACAAATACATTTACGCCGACCAACACAGCGACCGACACGCCGACCGCAACGGCAACAGGAACATTTACTCCTACGGATACGCCGACAAATACGCCGACCAACACGGCAACTCCGATGTTTACACCGACCTGGACTCCAACGAACACGCCGACAAACACAGCCACAGCTACGGCAACCGCAACATTTACGCCAACGCCTGCTTGCACGCCGGCTACTGCCGTGACATTTAACGGAACAGGCGTTGGGTCAATTCCTGACGGAGGGTCGGGAACTCCACCGAAATATGGCGCGTCGCGTGTTATCAGCTTTGTCGTTTCCGGGATCACCGGGCCGATCACGGCACTTTCTTCGAGCTTGACGTTGACGCATACATTCGCAGGCGATCTGGATATGGTGCTCCGCTCGCCAAGCGGCGTAGTGAGCTTTATAACCGCGAGCCGCATCGGCGTGACAACCGCCAATGGTTACGGAGACAGTTCCAATTTCAACGGGACGTATAACTTCACCAATTTGGCGACAGGGACTAATATCTGGACAGTCGCGGCCGGCCTGAACAGTAACGGAACGATTGCTGGCGGCAACTATCGAACGACCGGCGGCGGCGGAGCAGGACAGACAAATCCGGCTCCGGTTACGAACCTGACCGCGGCGTTTGCCGGACTGTCGAGTGCCCAGATCAACGGGACCTGGACGCTTACGATCCGCGATGCTTCGCAACAGGATACCGGAAGCGTGACGGCAGCAAACCTTGTATTAACGGGAGCCGCTTGTCCGTAATTTTGTTTGTTCTAAAACACTGATAATTTTGGCCCGGTCATTTTGCGATGATCGGGCCGATCCTATTTGCCCAAGCCCGCACGTAAGTAAGGGCGGTACATTCAACACTGAGTGTTCCGCCCTTACTTACGTGCGGGCTTATGCATAGGCAAACTTGTATGAGGTCGATGCTTCATTATATTATGAAAGTTTGGCATTAGTTGCGAAATTTTAAGAGAGACCAATAGGAAATGAGTACAGGAACAGAAACAACGGCAGCATCAGAGGGACTTCGCGGCGTTGTCGCGGCGCAGAGCGCGATCGGCGACGTTAACGGCGAAGAAGGCATTTTAATTTATCAGGGCTATAACATACACGATCTGGCCGAACATTCGACGTTCGAGGAGGTCGTTTTTTTGCTTTGGAACGGGCGTTTGCCAAATGCGGACGAGCTCGCGGCCCTAAAGGCCGAGATCCAGTCGAATTATGAGGTTCCGGCGGATGTGATCGCGATGATGAAGCAGTTCCCGAAGGACGCCGAGCCAATGGACGTGCTGCGGACGGCTGTTTCGTCGCTCGATTTTTACGATAAGGACGGCCACGGCACAGATCGCGAACACGCTATGAAGGCAGCTATCAAGCTAACCGGCCAGATCGGCACGATCGCGGCGGCTTGGGATCGCATTCGTAACGGCAAGGATGTCGTGGCTCCCGATCATACGCTGAACATCGCTGAGAATTTTCTTTATATGCTTCGCGGCGAGCGTGCCGACGCCGACGAAGCTCATATGTTCGACGTTTGCCTGATATTGCACGCCGATCACGAATTGAACGCTTCGACATTTACGACACGAGTTGTCGCCGGGACTTTGGCAGATATTTACGGCGCCGTTACGGCCGGAATTGCTGCTCTCGCGGGACCTCTTCACGGCGGGGCGAATACGAACGTGATGAAGATGCTTATTGAGATAGGCGATGTTGACAAGATCGACGCCTGGGTCGAAAAGGCTCTCGAAGAAAAACGCAAGATCATGGGCATCGGCCATGCGGTTTACAAGACCG
>CAZUEI010000221.1:0-4130 GCA_964618985.1 uncultured Chloracidobacterium sp. | reverse complement strand
GCACCGCCGAAACCGAAGAAAAGATCAAAGACGAAACCAAAGCCACCATCCGCTGCATCCCGCTCGACGCCGAGGAAGAAACCGGCAAATGCGTTTACTCCGGCAATGCGTCAACCAAACGCGTCATCTTCGCCCGGGCTTATTAGTGGCGAAATAGGTAATTATTCGGTACTCGATTTCTTCGAGTTCGTAGGTACTGTCAATAGTCTGGGAACGGAATGTTTTTGTAACTATCCAATTTCCACGTCTATCGTATTTCCTGTCGTAGCGGAGTTTGTATCTCAGGTTTCCCTTGCCATCATATCGGAACTCTTCGATTATACTGCCTCTGTCGTTGCGCACGACGCGTGAACTTGCTACTTGTTCTCCATTCGGCGAGAAATCTTGTTGGCCACTCCATTTATCCCCGTTCTCATAGAGCAGTACTCGTCGATGATATCCCCAAGACAGATTGATCGGCGTTAACCCTTTCTCATCTTTGACGAAGCTTTTTGTTTCTTTCAAACGATCCTTATCATCATACGAATAGGTTTCCACGTTTAAACTCTTCTGTGAGTGCAGCATCCACGAAGCCTCTTGAATTTTGCGGCCATGCGAATCATAAGTGTAGATCGATTGCGTGTCCATCTTGCCTTCATCATCGAAGGTATTCTGTTCAATAATATTTCCCGAATCGTCAAACTTGTAGAAAAACTTGTCAGCATGCTCCTTTGGATTCGAGGATTCCTGCCAGCCGATTACTCGGCCCTGAGACAGAATCGGCTTGTCTCGCCAATTCCGTTTGCCATTTTCGTCGAATTCTGAGTTTTCAAGCCTGATACCTTTCCTATTGAAGCGCTCGAACTTAGAGAGCATTCGTTTTCCGGCTTTCAATTTACCGTTCATGATTGAATACTTAACAGTTTCCGTGCGAACGGTTCGTACCAGTCCACGATAACCTAACTCTTCGCGCTCCGATTCTTTTTGCTGAGCAGATACGAAAAGCGACCCTAGCAGAACCAAAAGGAGAGCAGATGTTGGCTTCGCGGTTACACGCACTTTAATCACAATTAGGAATGCCCAAAAAGCAAGGCGCCTGATCTTTCACGATACTCGCCCAGACAACTGCGATCAAAAGAGCGGAAGCTGTTCTGATCAGAAAACTCGTCGGCGTTGCCAGAATGCTTTTGCCGTTTCGGGCGTTGCGGATGACGGGCATCATTACAAAAATGCAGGCGAGCGAAAGCAGCCATAGCAGCGTAAACAGCGCAGTCGGAAAACCATAGCTCTCCGCGCTCCCGTTTATCACTTCGATAGCCATCAATGGCAGCAGCAGCAAAAAACCAAAACCGGCGGCAGATCTCAGATCAGAAATCAGGTTTTTCATCTCATTAATTCTCCTTTTGTAAACTCCTGCCAACGACGCCGCAATTATAACACCATATTTTGTGATCTGAACCCGGTTTTCGACCGCGTTGCACAAATAAAATATTTGACCACAAATAAGATTTATGCTACCCTGATAACTAGCCCTTAATAGATATTTGACAACTGAAAACAACGAATAGTGAACAGTGAGAGCGTGTTCCAGCATAGATCGCGTTGTTCCAAACTTGGAAATCTTACTAACTATTGTCACTATAGGGTTTACACATTTTGTCTTACATTGTCTTACTTTTTTTCAAAAATCGTGGAACAGAGACAAAAAAAAACGCCGTAACTCCAATAAAAATAGTGAGTTCCAGCGTTCCACCCGAGCCTGGAACGCTTGTGGAACAGAAGCGGGACAGTCACAACCGGGAGCGATAGCGACTGGGTTTCAAGTTGGAAAAAAAGCTGGGACACTTGGGACAGCCGGGACACGTGGGACACTTGGGACAGTCGGGACACGCGGGACAGCGATCCCGAGTCGTTTGTAAATTCAGACTTTTTCATGAAAATTGGCGTCTAAGTATTTGAGTGCGAAAAGGTTTCGCATTTTTTTGGGCTTTTGGGCTATTATTCTCGTGGAAAGCGGGCCTGTGACACGAGTTGATGTTGATAAATTTAACCGATGAGCAGCTTGTCGAACTGGCAGTTTCAGCAGATCCTGAAGCCTTCGGCGAAATCGTTAGACGGTGGGAGCGAAAGATCTTCGCTCTCTGCTTCGGTATGCTCGGACGCGAGGACGACGCCCGCGACGCTTGTCAGGAAGCGTTTATCGCGGCGTATCGCAACATCGCAAACTTTCGCGGCGAGGCCAAGGTCTCGTCGTGGCTGCACCGCATAGCGGTCAACCAGTGTTTGACAACAAAACGGCGTCAGAAGTCTCGTGCCGAGGATTTTCTCGATGACGAGGACGGTGCAGAAGAAAGAGCCTTTGTCGCTTCACCGCTTCTCTCACCGGCGAGAAAGGCCGAGCAGGCCGAGCGGATGACTCTGGTCAGACAAGCGGTTGGAGCATTGCCGTCGGACCTGCGGCAGGTGATCGTGATGAAGGAGTTCGAAGAAATGACGTTTCAGGAAATATCGGAAACGCTCGAACTGCCGCTCAGCACGGTCAAAAGCAGACTTTACACGGCGCTGAAACAGTTGAAAATGAAGTTGGAACGAACACCCGTCGAGGTTGTTTAATAAGATGTTGAATAACGGAAACAAAACAAATTGCGAATTCATGGACGATATCGTCTCGTATATTTACGATGAGATCGGTTCGGCCGAGCGGATGAAATTTGAAACGCATCTGGCGGGCTGCTCTGTCTGCACTGACGAATTTGCGGCTATCTCGAATGCACGTTTTTCTGTATTCGAATGGCGACGCGAAGAATTTGCAGACCTGCAAACACCGGAAATAGTTATTCCCTATCCTGCAAAAAGCACTGCTGACACAGAAATAGTTTCAGTTGGCTTCCTGGCCGGCATTCGCGGGTGGTTGTCGTTTGTAAACTTCCCTATTGCCGTCGCCGCCGGATTGGTTTTATGTATCGGTCTTGGGTTTTTGATAACAACTTATCTTGGCAATGGTGAACAGCAGTTCGCTTCTAATGCAAAAAATGTATTGCCCGCTGAAATACACCAGCAGACGAGTGTTCTGCCGAAAGCTGAGGACATAAAGAAGCCTGAAGTTGCTGTAAAAACCGAACCATCAACAGTGCGGCAGAGCGATGAGATTCGTCAGGTCAAAGCTGCCGAATATCGTCGGCCTAAAATTCAAAAACAATTGCAGGCCGGCAATTCGGGTAATCGAAATGCGATTCAAAATATTCCCAACGCGCCGGTCTTGAGTGAAAATTATGAAGAGGCCGATGACAGATCGCTTCGGCTGTCCGATCTATTTGCGGACGTTGATGGCTAGAAGTGTGATCTCGGTTTAACATTATGAGAAAGATGAATTATTTCAAAACGTTTTTGATCATGGTAGCGGCATTGATATGCGTTACAGCGGCCGCTGCGCAGGAAGCTAAAACTCCCGAAAATCCACCGGCAGATCAGCGTCCCCAGATGGATCAGCCGAAGGACATTCGCGCCAATATGCTTCGCCGTCTTGGACTTTCTGAAGAGCAAATAAAACAGATACGAATACTCAATGCTGAGAAGCAGCCTTTGATGGGCGAAGCACAAAGGCGGCTTCGCGAAGCCACTCGCGCCCTTGACGAGGCGATCTACGCCGATCAGTTCAACGATGCTGACATTGATCTGCGTTTGAAAGCTCTCCAGCTCGCGCAGGCCGCCGTAGCAAAACTTCGCTACATGAACGAGCTCGCCGTTCGCCGTATCCTGACGCAGGAACAGCTAATCCGTTTCCGGGAAATGCGCCAAAGATTTGAGAAGGTGCGGCAGGAATTTGAACAACATCGCCGCTTCAACGTTGACGGGCAGCGTCCCGGCAAAGATATGAATCTGCCGCAAAACGGCCAGCCGCCACAGCAGCGATTTGTTCGCCCTGTTAAAGAAAGACGGGTTTTATAGAGTTCGAGATTTTTCAATGGTTTTGCACAAGGCTGTTCTAAAAAAGGAACAGCCTTTTTGATGTTTGACAGCGGTTCGTTATATTCTTGACCCAATATTCTTTGCTGATTTTCCCTGATGAATCCTATCGCCAATTTTTTGTTCGAGTTACAGGAGGTCACAAATCTTTTTTGGCGCTCGATCAAAGGGCTGCGCAAAAAGCC
>CAZUEI010000220.1:0-4156 GCA_964618985.1 uncultured Chloracidobacterium sp. | reverse complement strand
TCAACACCGACTGGAAGATCACTAATTCGTATATCGGTTACTCGGCGGCAAACGCGCCGGGCGACGGCATCCGGCTGCAAAAAGCCGGCGGCGTGCTTATCGAACAGGTGCACGGCGGCGGATATAATTACGGCTCGCAAGTCGGAGGAACGTTTCTGTATATCGACGCGGCGGTTTCGGTAGCTGTCGTTAACTCGGCCGCCGAACGCAGCCAGCGGGCAATTTATACAAATCCTGCGGGATCGACCACCTCGACAATGCTGACTGTGATCGGGAGCGTCATGGGCGACAAAGTTGACCTCAACGGGCGGCTGAATTTTGTCTCGACAGGCAATTTTTATGGCGCAAGGACGATAGACGCCGAGCCAGGGGTGACCATCACTTCAGTCGGCGACCGTTATTGCTACGATTCGCAGGTCCTGCCCGGCAGGTGCGTTGACGAGAGCGGACGGACGGTGGCAAATCCCGGTATCATGAGTGGCCGAAAGATGTTCGAGACCGGCAGCGTCGGCGAGGATACAGGGCCAAACCGCATTGACGGAAGGCCTAATTTCTTTGGCTATAACGTTCGGATCGGCGACGGCTTGCTGCAGTTCGACCCGAATATTACTTTTAAGGATATACAAGTATGGGCGGCAGGCGCGGGAACGCGGCCAAAGGCTGAGGACGGAGCTTTTCTTTACTGCAAGGATTGCCGTAAAAGCAGTTCCGGCATTTGCACGCAAGGCACCACAGGCAGTGACGGAGCCTTTGCGAAACGCATCAACGGACAGTGGCGCTGCGATTAAGAACAATTCACCACAAAGGCACTAAGGGCACAAAGTAAAAAACCTTTGGGTTCTTTGTGCCTTTGTGATGAGGCTTCTTTTGCCTTATAATCAATGGTTTTTATGACTGCGGGAATCCAACGCAGTCAAATATCGAAACAATATGAACAATTACGTGATTTATTTAGCGCCCGCTTTGGGAGTTTTGGGATTGATCGTCATGGCATACAAGTCGGCTTGGGTCGGCAAGCAGGATGCAGGCGAAAAGAACATGCAGGAGCTTGCCGGCCACATCGCCGACGGAGCAATGGCATTCTTAAAGGCCGAGTGGAAGGTGCTTAGCATTTTCGTTTTATTCACTGCCATTCTGCTGGCTTATTCCGGCACGATCCACGAAGTCAACGGCCGCCCGATCCATTCCAGTTGGGTGATCTCCATCGCATTTATCGTTGGCGCCGTGTTTTCGGCCACAGCCGGATTTATAGGAATGAAGGTCGCGACCAAAGCGAACGTTCGGACAACACAAGCGGCGCGAACAAGCTTAAAGCAGGCACTGAAAGTGTCGTTCACAGGCGGAACTGTAATGGGGCTTGGCGTTGCGGGTCTGGCGGTTTTAGGGCTTGGCGGTTTGTTCATCGTGTTTCTTCATCTGTTTGCCGGGTTGGGAGCAAACCAGATCCCGACCGCTATTGAGGTATTGACCGGCTTCTCATTGGGTGCCGAATCCATCGCATTGTTCTCGCGTGTCGGCGGCGGCATTTACACAAAAGCAGCTGACGTTGGCGCCGATTTAGTTGGAAAAGTCGAAGCCGGAATTCCAGAAGACGACGTTCGCAATCCTGCCACTATCGCAGATAACGTAGGTGACAATGTCGGCGACGTTGCCGGCATGGGAGCAGATCTTTTCGGTTCGTATGTTGCGACGATTCTGGCGACGATGGTGCTCGGTCAGGAGATCAAGATCAACGATGCTTTTGGCGGCATGTCGCCGATCCTCTTGCCGATGGTTATCTGCGGGCTCGGGATCGTTTTCTCGATCATGGGAACGTGGCTCGTTAGAATCAAGGACGAAAACTCGAGCGTGCAAAAGGCTCTCAATGCAGGAAACTGGACGTCAATATTATTGACCGTCGTCGCTTCATTTTTTGTTGTGATGTGGATGTTGCCTGATGGCCCGATCACTTCGCGGACAACGACTTTTAATAAATGGGGCGTTTTCTTTGCGATCATCGTGGGAAGCGTCGTCGGAGCGATCATGAGCATCGTCACCGAATATTACACGGCAATGGGCAAAAAGCCGGTACTGTCGATCGTCCGGCAATCGTCAACCGGACACGCCACCAACATCATCGGCGGTTTATCGGTCGGGATGAAATCGACTGTCATTCCGATCTTGACCTTGGCCGGCGGTATTGTGACCTCGTATTATTTTGCGGGATTGTATGGTGTGGCGATCGCAGCGGCGGGGATGATGGCAACGACCGCGATGCAGTTGGCGATAGACGCTTTTGGGCCGATCGCTGACAACGCAGGCGGCATTGCCGAGATGAGTCAGTTGCCACCTGAAGTACGCGGACGAACTGACAATTTGGATGCGGTTGGCAATACGACAGCGGCGACGGGAAAAGGTTTTGCTATCGCTTCGGCAGCTCTAACTGCGTTGGCATTGTTTGCCGCGTTTGTCGGGATCGCCGGAATCGATAGGATCGATATTTACAAGGCGAACGTGCTCGGTGGCCTCTTTGTCGGCGGAATGATACCGTTCATCTTCTCGGCGTTATGCATACAGGCTGTTGGTAAGGCCGCAATGGACATGGTGCAGGAAGTGAGACGCCAATTCCGCGAAATTCCCGGCATCATGGAATATAAAGCACAGCCCGAATACGAAAAATGTGTTGCTATTTCAACAAAAGCATCGATCCGCGAAATGATGATGCCGGGAGCGATTGCTTTGTTAACCCCGGTGATTGTCGGCTTCATATTCGGCCCCGAGGTTCTGGGCGGTTTGCTGGCCGGCGTTACCGTATCGGGCGTGTTGATGGGAATTTTCCAGTCGAACGCGGGCGGCGCATGGGATAACGCTAAGAAATCCTTCGAAAAAGGCGTCGAGATCAATGGAGAGATGTTTTACAAAGGCTCGGAACCGCACAAGGCATCCGTAACGGGCGACACCGTTGGGGATCCGTTCAAGGACACCTCTGGCCCGTCGATGAACATCCTCATCAAACTGATGTCGATCGTGTCATTGGTGATCGCGCCGTATATTGCCGGAATCGGTCGTTGAAGAAATACAAAACACCGGAAAAGAAAGACCGCCGTATGGCGGTCTTTTTTATTCACTCATCAACTCTATGAATCGCTCGAATAGATACTCCGAGTCATGCGGCCCGGGAGCGGATTCAGGGTGATACTGAACAGAAAAAACAGGCAGCGACTTGTGTCGCAGGCCGGCGACAGTCTGGTCGTTGAGGTTTATGTGCGTAATCTCGACATCGGCAGGTAAATTGTCAGATGCGACGGCAAAACCGTGATTGTGTGATGCGATCTCGATTTTCTCAGTTGTTAAGTCTTTGATCGGCTGATTTCCTCCGCGATGGCCGAATTTTAGTTTGTAGGTTTCCGCACCAAAAGCCGAACCGATAAGTTGATGGCCGAGACAGATGCCGAACATCGGTGTTTTTGAGGCCGCTAGTTTCTTTATTTCTTCAACGACGGACGACATAGACGCCGGATCGCCGGGGCCGTTTGACAGGAAAATACCGTCGGGTTTCAAAGCCATTGCATCGGCGGCTGGCGTATGTGACGGGACTACCGTTACGCGGCAGCCCAATTTGGCAAACTCACGTAGGGAATTTGTTTTTACTCCGAAATCATAAGCGACAATGTGATAGGAATTAATTTGAGATTTGAGATTTGAGATTTGAGATTTTTCTGCATCGACAATTTCCGCATTTGATTCATATTCAAATTTCTTATCTACGGAAACGCGGCTTGCGAGTTCGCGGTTCGCCATTTCCGGTGACGCTAAAACCTTTTCCAACAATACTTTCGGATCGAGTTCAGCAGTCGAGATTCCTGCACGCATCGCGCCTTTGTCGCGGATGTGGCGAACCAATGCACGGGTGTCGATATGTTCGAGGCCGACGATGTTGTTTTCTTTCAGATAATCTTGCAGGCTCGCCGTCGAGCGAAAGTTTGACGCGATGCGGCTGGCTTCGCGCACGACGAAGCCTTCGACCCACGGACGTCGTGATTCGACATCTTCTTCATTTGTGCCGTAATTGCCGATTAGCGGATAGGTCATGCAGAGGATCTGACCAGCATAGCTGGGGTCGGTCAAAATTTCCTGGTAGCCGGTCATCGAGGTGTTAAAGACCATCTCGCCAAAC
>CAZUEI010000219.1:0-4170 GCA_964618985.1 uncultured Chloracidobacterium sp. | reverse complement strand
AAGATAGTTTTTACGTCCGAGCGTGACGGCGATCTTGAATTGTATTCGATGGACATCAACGGAAAGAACATCAAACGCCTGACACACGAACCCGGCTACGACGGCGGCGCGTTCTTTTCGCCCAACAGCAAAATGATCGTCTATCGCGGCTCGCACCCGACCGACCCCAAACTCATCGAACGCGACAAACAATATTTGAAAGAGCATCTCGTCGTGCCGCTGACATTCGAGGTCTGGGTAATGAACGCCGACGGCTCAAACAAACGGCAGGTGACAAAACTCGGAGCCGCCTCATTTGCTCCATTCTTTACGCCTGACGGAAAAAAGATCATCTTTTGCACAAACTATTTCGCAACCGACCAGCGAAAACGCAACTTCGACCTTGCAATGATAAACCTCGACGGCACCGGCCTCGAACGCGTGACATACAACGAAACCTTCGACGGCTTCCCGATGTTCTCGCCCGACGGCAAAAAGTTGGTCTTCGCGTCGAACCGCAACGCCGCGCAGCCGGGAGACACGAACGTGTTTATTGCCGATTGGGTCAATTGATTGCGGATTGCGGATTTGAGTCGGCTTAGCCGACGGGAGCATTTAGCCCACGGCTAAAGCCGTGGGTAAGACGACAACAACGATCAAGCCCGTGAAACGGGCGACAGAGTATTATGAAATACAATCTTTTCCGTGCTTTATTTCTTTCGATAACACTAGCCGGCCTGGTTTTCGCCCAAAAACCGCAACCGGCAAAAATCAACCCGGTCGAGGCCAATCTTCGCCGCCACATCGCATATCTCGCCTCTGACAAACTCGAAGGCCGCCGCGCGGGTGAGAAAGGAGCAGAGTTGGCCGCAAAATACATCGCCAACCAATTTGCCAAACTCAAACTTAGACCCGGAATAACAGCAAAGAATGGCAAACGCAGCTACCTGCAACAATTCTCTTTCACGCCCGTGCGCGACCCGCACGGCAACGCTCGTGATACATCTGCAAAGAGCTACGACACCGCAAACGTGATCGGAATTATCGAAGGCCGCGACCCAATTTTAAAAAATGAAGCAATCGTCATCGGCGCGCACTATGACCATCTGGGCCGCGGTGGTGCGGGCAGCCTCGCCGCAAACTCAACCGAGATCCACCACGGCGCCGATGACAACGCCTCAGGCGTCGCCGCGATAATAGAACTAGCCCGCCAATTTGCAGGCGGAAACCCGCACGGTAGTAAGGGTGTCTTTTCCAATAAGCGCACTCTCATCTTCATCGCCTTCGGCGCCGAAGAATCAGGACTTTTTGGCTCGAAATTCTACGTTGATAATCCTGTCTTCCCCCTCGACAAAACAATCGCAATGATAAATCTCGATATGGTCGGACGGTTGAGTGATAACAAATTGACAATCGGAGGAATTGGAACTGCGAGCGAGTGGAAACAGTTCGTTGAGACATTGAATCCAAGAAAAATAACCGACACAACCGCGAAAACCGGGAATGTCTCAATGGAAATTACGCCCAGTTTCAAACTACAGCTCAATGAGGAGGGTTTCGGTCCATCTGACCATTCTTCCTTTTACGCAAAACAAATACCCGTGCTGTTCTTTTTTACTGGCACACACAGTGATTATCATAAACCGACCGACACTGCTGATAAGATTAACTATAAAGGTACCGACGAGATTATTCATTACGTCTGGGGAATTGTAGAAAGGCTGGTTCGAGCGACTAGGACACCCACATATACGGTCGCAAAATCAAGCAATACCGGCGGGCGAACGGGCTTTAACATCAGCCTCGGCACGATACCGAGCTATGCCGATTCGACTGACGGCATGCTGCTTGACGGTGTTCGCGACGGCTCGCCTGCGGCAATAGCGGGGCTGAAAAAAGACGACAAGGTCGTCAAGCTCGCTGGACGCGATATTCGAAATGTTTACGATTACACCGACACACTCGTTGACATGAAAGCCGGCGAGGAATACGAGGTTGTCGTCATTCGCGGAGGCGAGCGGATGACATTCAGGATCGTTCCGGTAAAACGATGAGCAGTGAATAGTGAAAAACGAACAGTGAAAAATTAATTTGACACCCACTATTCACTTTTTACTATTCACTATTCACTGATTCGTGCCGACCATTCGGGCCAAACCGCCAAGCCCGCCGGGATTGGACCATTGAGCGTGTCAGCCGGAACGTTCAGATGGCATTTTGGTCATACAAAGTGCCTTTGGTCAGACGAAATAGCTTCTTGGTCATGCCAAATGCCATCCGGCTACAAAAAAAGAAGATCGATATGAATAAATGCTATTTCACACTAGCCGCTGCCGCGATATTCTTTGTATCTTCATGCGGCAAGCAGGACGGTCAAGAAGTAACGAATAACCTGACTGTTTCGCAGCCTGCCGACAGGTCTCAAGACGCTCCGCCGATCCCAAAGGACGGCGATTATTCCGGCAAAGGCAAGGTCACGAAAATCAACAATGAATTAGGCTCAGTCGAGCTAGATCACGAAGAAATTGTAGGCGTAATGCCGCCGATGATAATGGAGTTTTATGTAAAGGAAAAATCGGTGCTCGACGGCCTCGCGGTCGGCGACAATGTAGAATGTGTCCTCGAATACAAGCACCCGAGCGAAACTATAGTCGGCATCAAAAAGATCCAATGAACTCAATTAGTTTCTGCAAATTTCATGGCTTTGGAAACGATTATATCGTCATAGAACGAGAAAATATCGCGGACGATGTTTCGCTTCCCGAATTAGCAAAAAGCATTTGTCACCGTCACACTGGAGCCGGAGCCGACGGCATTGCAGTTTTAGAAAAACTTGATAACAGCAAAGCAGATTATTTTTGCGAGATAGTAAATCCCGACGGCAGCTTTGCCGGATTTTCGGGCAACGGCACACGCTGTGCCGCGTCGTTTCTGCATTACAAAAATCTCTGGTCGGACGAAAATCTGCGGCTCGAAACGCGAAGTGGAGTCAAGAATTACCGCCTGATCGAAACTGTCTCAACAGGCCATTACATTTTCGAAGCCGAGATCGGCAAACCCACATTCGCAAGCGACGAAATACCTGTCGCCACAGAACAACGTCATGAGACGGTCATCAACCAACAACTAACCACGAACAACGAACAACGAACATTCTCGGCCGTAAACGTCGGCAATCCGGTGGCATGTATCTTTGTTGACGATTTTGATTTTGACTGGCGAACCCTTGGAAAGGCTCTTGAAACTCACCCGATGTTTCCCGACCGTGCCAATATTGTTTTTGTAAAAATCATCGACCGCGAAAATATGCAAATTCGCATCTGGGAACGCGCCGCCGGCGAAACCGCTGCCTCAGGAACGTGTGCAAGCGGAACAGCGGTTTTGGCTGCTTTTATGCAGAAAACCGGGCGAAAGGTAGCCGTCCATTCCGAAGGCGGAACAACTAACGTCCATTGGCGCAACGACGACGAGATCGTCATTACGGGCCGCGCCGACCTCGCCTATTGCGGCGAATGGCCATCATAACCGATTCATAAAAAATCGGCCGCACCCCACGTTAGTACAAATAAACAAAAAAAAAGGCTGTCTTTTCAGACAGCCTTCAATTTTTTGATTGCCTTGCAGATTACTCTGCCGCGATCATGTCAACATTAACAGTCTGGCTTGTGACGCTGACCGTCAGCGGTGTGAACGCGAGTTGTCGGGACTCTACACTGATCGTGTAGGTCTGTCCAACCTGCAAACCACCGAAACGGTAAACTCCAAAGCCGTCTGAAACTACGAAGCGGCTTTGTCCCGTGATGTCCGTCAATATGACGCGGGCATTTGGCATGCCCTGTCCCATTGAGTCAAGCAGGCGTCCGTTGATCTCGGCCTGATTCGGCGCTGCCGCCGAAAGCTCGACCTGGCCGTCTGACACAAGCGTGCCGGGATCGCCTTCGTTGAACATGATCTGCTCAAACGTCAGCGGCGAAACCGTGCCCGGTGCTCCGACTGCATTGAACTTGAGGTTCAACAGCAGTCCGTTGGCTTCGATCGGGTAAGCTCCGTAGAGAACCACTCTCAGCAAGCCCGGTTCGTGCGGGTTGGCAACGACAGACAGGCCGCGGCTGACAGTTCCAGTCAGATCGACAGCGTTTGCCTGAGGCTGTATCACTGACGGGTCATACCTGAGATTGAACTCATAAGAGA
>CAZUEI010000218.1:1767-4171 GCA_964618985.1 uncultured Chloracidobacterium sp. | reverse complement strand
TGATCGTACCGGAAACCGGAGCGGTCAACGCAATCTCAGAAGTGATCTGCGAAGGCGAGTGCAACGCATTGACACGCTGGGGTGACATGCCAAGCAAAATCAACCGCTGCCGGGAAACGGCCAGATCGGATTCGGCGGTTTGCCGCCTCACGGCGGCCTGTTCGAATTCGCCACGGCTGACGGGATTTATCTCGGCGACCTTTACTGCACGGTCGTAGCGACTTTTCGCCTCAATGACGTTCGCCTCGGCGGTTCTTAGCTTGGTTGTCGTCTGTTCAAGTTCCTCGCGGCTGACGGCGCCGATCTTGAGAAGTTTTATTGTTCGTTCGTGATGTTTGTGATGTTCGGCCACCTCGGCCTCGGCAGTTTTCAGGGCGGCCAATGCCTGATCGAGTTCCGAGTTACTTGCCGGGCTGATCTTAACGAGGCGTGCGGTGCGTTCATAGTTTTGCTTCGCAGTCTGGGCTTCGGTTAGCAAAGCGAGATAACGCGATTGCGAGGCGCCAAGTTCGTCGCTAAAGATAACGGCAAGCGTCTGACCTTTGCCGACATTTTGGCCAAGTTCACCTTTCACGGTGCGCAAAACTCCGCTAAGCAAAGAGATTAGAGGCGTTTCTTTGTATGCGTTCGGCTGAACAACACCGGTTGCCGCGACGGACATCGCTTCGCTTGAAAGCGTCTCTCCGACGGTCTCTACCCTCAAACCGATCTTATCCACCTGATCAGGCGCGATCGTTACGGTTTGTTCACCGGTAGTGTCAGCCGGTTGACCGCCGCTATTATCGCCGAATGTTACGTTACGCGGAGCCGGAACAACATTTCCTTCTTGTTTACCGCGCAAGAACCAGAAACCCAACGCTCCGATAACCAAAACACCGATAACCGCAAACGCAACATAAAGCGGTCTGCGATTTGGCGTTTCTTCGGCAATGATCTGTTCGTTATTTTCTTCGTTCATTTCTTTCTTAGCTCCGCTGCATTAACCGCCTTCATGATCTCGATATTTGCCATATATGTTTCAAGCTCGGCATCTATCAATTCATTCTCGATGTCGAGAAAACGACGTTCCTCAGCGATGTAATCAAGCAGGCTTCTCGCACCGAGTTCATATGTCTGCCAAATGATCTGTAGATTTGCGTTTGCCTGATCGCGAACACCGTTTTGAAAAATGGACAGTGAACGAGCCGCTCGATTGTAACGGGCAAATGCAGTCGCAACCTCACGACGGATCGTCAATTCGCCAAATTCAACACGGCGTTTCGCCGCCTCTCGTTCAAAGATCGCGGCTTGCACCGCTCCCTGATTCCGATTGCGAACCGGAAGATCGATCTCGATCCCGAATGTAAAAAAGTGAAAGACATCCTGAATAGGCTTTAAAACGCCGTGATCGTCGTAACCGCTCAACGGAAAGCTCGAATTCATCCGCTGGTAGCCAGTCTTGACACTTGCGTCCAGCTTGCCTTCGGACTTTGCTAGTTCGATCTTTGCGGCGGCAAGTTGTTCGACTGTTCTTGCACCTTGCAAATCAGGACGATCACGCACTGCGTTGTCTGTTGAATCGGACAAAGACGTTAATGGGGCTATCAAATCTGTGAAATCACCTCGAAGTCTGAGCGGTTCTTCGGGCTTCATTCCTATCATATTGCGAAGCTCGAACATTGCAGTCTCAGCTTTGCCTTCGGCAGTTTCACGGATCGACTGTAAACGATTGACCTCGACAAGAAAAATGTTCTGTTCGAGCGGTGCAATTTTGCCCTCTGTGACTCTCGCGGCGACCAGATTGTAGCCTTGTCTTGCTGCGGCCAGAGTCTTTTCGGTAACTTCAAGTTTCTTGATCGCCGCAATAGCTTCTCCAAATTTCAATCGAACCTCTGCCGCGAGAATGCGTTCTTGATTGGAAAGCTCAAACTCACGGGCTTCCAACTCCTTTTGGGCAACAGCGATCCTTGCAGAACGCCGTCCGCCGAGTTCAAGCGGGAGCATGACCTCGGCCATCTGATTATTATCCGCACCGCCGATCTGCTTCGCTCCACTCGCGTTCAGTTTTGGATTTGCACGCAGCCCCGCTTGCTTGACCATCGCCCTAGATGCTTCGACTTCTTTACGGATAGCTTGAAGTTCTCCGTTGTTTTCAAGTGCAAGGGCAACGGCTTGATCGGAAGTCACTCCAGCCACTTGATCGAGATAACGTGCCGAATTATCGGTTCGCGGCGGCGCCTGTGAAAACACCTGAACCACAACCGCTAACGCGACAAGCAGAATTATTTTCGCCCTTTTAATAGCCATTCTTTTACTGCACGATCAATTTGCCGCGCATCATATTCATCCCGCATGTAAAGCCGACATCGCCTGACCGCTTTGGGGTAAAGCTAACTACGACCGGCGTATTTAACGGCAACGCACG
>CAZUEI010000218.1:0-1667 GCA_964618985.1 uncultured Chloracidobacterium sp. | reverse complement strand
GAACACCACGACGAAGCGTAATGCTTGTCCGCGAATACCCTTGTTCGTTGATAAGAACTTTCGCCGTTTGTACTTTTAGTTTGGCCTGTGATGTTCGTTTCTGCGCGTATGACTGAGCAGTAAACACAAAAACCAACAGGCCCGTCGTGACAATCCCGAAGATAAATTTTTGAAGTGTTTTCATAATTTGTTTCCCTTTAACTTTTCCAACTTAATGTGATTCCAGATATTTTCCCTGAGGCCCGACGCCGCCCATGTGTACCAACTGCGCTCCATGATGCCCGGCAATTGAAACTGTGATTGACGCTCCAATGAGCAGGAACAAAACAATAGCCTCGCTCCACCATTTTCGCTTTATGTAAAAATGCGATAATGCCTTTGCCGCCAACGCCGCAAGCGAAAGCCACCATGTATATTTCGCCATTAGCTCGTGCGTTTCATAGATCGCATCTATCGGTTCGGGCAAATGCATCGGATGAGCGTGAAACGTGTTTGACGCAAGCCAAACTGAAACCGTTCCAGCGAATAAAACGAGCAGGGTAGCAAAACTAAGTTCGTTTTTGTAAACAAAAAACGCAAGCACCTGAAACAAACCGGCAAAGATAACCAGAACAATTGGGAAATGCACGACCAAAGGGTGATAGTTTGGAAAGTCCTTCTCCATATTCATTTGCATCGTCATAAGTTCCGGTTTTGTTTCAACCAAAGCGGCAGGTGAACTCATGTTTACGGCTGACGGGGAAGGCGACGGATGAGTATTGTTTCCGTGTGCCGAAATCCTTCCCGCAAAGGCGGTTAACAGAAGAATCGCGGATATTCCCAATAGATTAGTGTTTTTGGCTCTCATAATTTTGCCTTTGTTTTGCTGTATTCAGAAGCGCTAGATTTTTCTTCCTACTCCGACTATCAAATCCCCTCGAAACCAATGTTGCTGGCTTTGGCCAACCGCAATCTCATTCTTATCAAGTTCTGCTACGAACTGCTCGCCTGTAAAACGATTCTCCGTCGGATGTTCTAAAAAGGTACGATAAAACCAACTATTCAAGGCTTGTTCCGTGACTTCTTCAAAAAAGAAACGTCCGCCGGGCTTCAAAACCCGTGCCACTTCGACAACCGCATTCTGCCAAATCGGGATGTGGTGAATACTCCCAAAGTCGAATACTGCATCGTAAATCGCGTCGGGTGCGTCAATCTCTTCAGCATCGCCGACGTAAAGCCGCAATCTTTCCGGCGGAAATTTTGCCAATCGCTTTTGTGCAAGTTCAATCATTTTCGGGTCAAGATCAAACGCATCAACCTCACCAGCGCCGAAACGCTCGAAAATAATCTCAGTGCCGATGCCCCGTCCGCAACCGATTTCCAAGACTTTCAATCCCACGACTCGTCCACCAAATCCTTCCATCATCGCTGCTTCGTGTTTGCGTTGCACAAAAGCACGTACCGGATTGTTCATCAAAGCCTTCTCGACGCGGTTCAATTTCATTGACCATTCTCCGTTCGCAATTCACGTTCTCGTAACCAATAGAAGATCACCGGCGTGATTATCAGCACGTGCAGCAGGCTTGAGATCATGCCGCCTAAAACAGGCGCGGCTAGTGGCTTCATTACCTCGGAACCGGCGCTTGCACTCCACATGATCGGCAAAAGCCCCGCAACAACGGTCGAAA
>CAZUEI010000217.1:0-4185 GCA_964618985.1 uncultured Chloracidobacterium sp. | reverse complement strand
GACCTGATGTAGTCGCGGTTCATTTTCAACTCGCCGATGTCGTGAACGAGCGCCGCCTGCTGAAGAAAAAAGCGGTCACGCGAGGCCAGTTTGAAAGCCGCTCCGAGCAGATCGGCGATCGAGGCGATCCGTTTGCCGTGAGCGTCGGCGTAACCCTCGAACCTGTCCATTTGCGGGGCGATCCGAAGCAGCTTTTCGTCAAAGCCGGTCATTTCGGCAAGAGCACTTTGCATCCTTATAGTTTCGCGTCTTTAGACGTAAGATTCAAGTCCAAAATTTTAAGGTCCAAAGCGTCCGTTTACTTTTTCAGTTTTTCGAGCAGATTGAGGGCTTCGCGGTTGCCTGGAAAGATATCGAGAAGTCGTTTTAGCTCGCCCTCGGCGCGTTTTAGCAAGTTGTGTTGTATGAAAAACTCGGCCAGCAAAATGCGGAATGTCGGACTATCGGGATCCATACGCACAGCGGCCTGCATTTCCGATTCAGCTTTGTGACGCTGGGTTTCGTCGGTGGAAAGCGCTTTGCCGTAATAGGCATGGAAACGCGCATTTTTGGGATCGAAATGCACCGCGCGTGCAAGAAACGGAAGAGCTCTTTCTGTGTCTCCTTGCATCAAAAGGCTGAATCCGCGGTCGAAATGTTCGATGGCCTGCTCGAGTTTCACGTCGCGCTGGCCCTCAGTTCCGGCGGCGCGATGTTTCTCGCGTTCGGTAATTTCTTTACGCATACGATAGTCGTACATTTCCCGGCTCGCCTCATTTTTCAAGGTTTCGTGTGCCTGGGCGAGTTCCGTAAACGCCTGTTGAACGCGCCTAAGCGTTTCGCCGCCTTCTGCATGATATCTGTCAGGGTGGAAGTTTCGAGCGAGCCGGAAATAAGAGCGTTTTAACTCTTCAATGGGAGCATTGATATCGACGTCGAGAATATCGTAGTAGGTTTCGGCGTTTTCGACGCGCTGGAGATATTCTTCGACAGAAATAGTGACTTCGGGTTCCTGCGGGGCAGCTGCTTCCGGCGTTGTTGTGGTTTCCGCCTTACTTGTATCGGCTACCGCTTGAGCAGTGTGCATCAGCTTTGCCTCACGTTTTAGCTCAAGCCGGGCGCCCTTCATTGCGGATACATGGCTTTGGGTAAACGCTGGCTGCCAATCCCTGCGGATCAGCAAGCCGCCCGTCCACAGAGTGTAGATCACATGCAGAGCTCGCTCTTCGGTCATACCGGCAATATTGACAAGGTCTGCTGCCGCCACCAGAGTTTCCTCGGCTCGTGATAAGACAAACGCTTCTTCGGGAACGAGGGTGATCTCTGTGTTTGGCGTATCCGAACGCATGAAAGTTTCATCCAGGCTCCGGAATCGGCCGAGAACGGCATCGACCGGCAAGCATCTCACATAATCGATCAGAAGCTGTTTTGCATTTATGTCAAAGTCCAACCCGTCGCGAATGCGTGTCAGCGAGCTAAAACTCCAGTTACCTTCCTTCCAGGAAAGTATGTCGATGATGATCCCTTGTATCTGTTCGGCAAATAACTGGTCGCATTCGACTTTGCTCAAAAGGTTGTTGTCCTGCAGATAGTTTGTCAGTTCGAAGTCGTTCGAAAAATTCGGAATCTGCGCGAGGTCTTTTTTCGTAAGACGATCCCGCCGCATTAAAATGTCAAACAGTTTAGCGTTACGGGCATTTGAGACGGCAAAGACGATCTTGCCTTTTTTGAAATAGATCACCCATTTTTTTTCCTTGTCAGTACCGCGCAGACTTCCGTTTAGCCGCGCCTGCATTATCTCGGTGACGAGTTCTGCGAACGGATGCGTAAAGAAATTGCCGCTTATTTCGAGTTCTTTCTGCGGGGTCATTATGGTGGATAGGGAGTTGCGCAAGGGCGCAGGATCGGCCTTTATTAGGATAACAAATGCCGTGCCGAAAAGTTAAGAGGTATTTTTCGCGTTTCGCCGGGACATTTGATAGCATTTGAACAAATTTCAGTGCCGGTGATGAAAAAAGAGATAGAAATTCGCGAATGCGCGGCGATCGAAGATCTAGCAGAGTGCGTCCAGATACAACGCGAGGTTTTTGCGCTGCCGGAGGCTGAACTTTCGCCCGTGAGACATTTTGTTGTGACGATAAACGCCGGCGGATTTGTGATCGGCGCCTTTGACGGTGAGAGGCTTGCTGGTTTTGTATTAAGTGTTCCGGCTTTTTTGCGAGGTGAACGAGCTTTCTATTCTCACATGACCGGAGTGCGGGCTGAATACCAAAGTTTTGGCATTGGAGCGAAACTAAAATGGGCACAGAGGACACGCGCGCTGGCCGAAGGAGTAAAATACATCAAATGGACTTTCGAGCCGGTAAAAGCGAGAAATGCTTATTTTAATCTCGAAAAACTCGGAGCGATAACCCGTGAATATATGCCGAATTTTTACGGCACCGATTACGCGACAACTGAGAAGATCGGCCTCGCCAGCGATCGCTTGTTTGCCGAATGGCACCTCGAAAGCTCAAAGGTAAGCGCGTTAGCGGGTGGCGAGCAATATGTCGAGTCTCTCAAACCAACTGCGACCGTTCAGATCATGAACGACTGGCTGAGTCTCGTCGCAAGTGATACTGAAAAGGCAAAGGCTGAGCAGACGCGCATTCGTGAGGAATTTATTACAGCGTTCGATTTTGGAATGGTCTGTCGCGGCTTTTGGCGCGATGATGTGAATCCGGCGTTCCTTCTTTTTAATGGTTGAGATGATGTTTGACGTTGACCCTGACATACGGAAAGCAAAGACACTTGCGTCCGATTTCTACACGGACGAGCATTATTTTGAGTTGTCGAAGGAAAAGATATTTGCTCGGACATGGCAATTTTTAGGCAAAGCAGATGAATTTGACGGCCTAAAACCTGCGACGATATTGCCGGACTTTTTGAATGAACCTTTGTTGCTTGTGAAAAATGACGAAGCCCTCTCTTGTCTCTCAAACGTCTGTACGCATCGAGGCAAGATATTGGTAGAAGAGCCATGCAAGGCCAATCTTATTCGCTGCGCATATCACGGGCGGCGATTTTCGCTGGACGGCAAGTTCTTATCAATGCCTGAGTTTGACGGTGTCGAGGATTTTCCTTCCGAGAACGATAATTTGAGACACCTCCCATTTGCGGCAAGGCACGGTTTTATATTTGCTTCTGTCGATCCGATTGATACGTTTGAGAATTTTGTAGATGGCGCGGCCATGAAACTCGAAGATATCGAACCGCAGAGTTTGCGTCTGACCGCGACGCGGGAATATGAGATCAACGCACATTGGGCTTTGTATTGCGAAAACTACCTTGAGGGATTTCATATTCCGTATGTCCATCAAGGTTTGAATGAGATCGTCGATTATGGCAGTTACACGACCGAGACGTTTCGGTATTCGAGCCTGCAATCCGGTTTCGACGATGCAGGAGGAGTTGCGGCAAAATATTTATTTATTTTTCCCAATTTAATGTTCAACTTTTATCCTTGGGGTATCTCTGTGAATGTCGTGCGGCCGGTTTCGCCGTCAAAAAGCGTGGTCGAGTTTTTTACGTATGTCAGCGACGAATCGCTTATGAACAAAGGAGCCGGAGCCGACTTGCACTCCGTCGAAATGGAAGACGAAGCCGTTGTCGAAAGCGTCCAAAAGGGCATTCGTTCGCGGTTCTATTCGCACGGCCGGTATTCGCCTACTCGTGAACAGGGAACGCATCATTTTCATCGTTTGATCGCTGAGTTTATGAGTTTATGAAACACTTAACAACTGATCAAATAGAATCATCCATTGACGACGTGATCGGTTCACCAAAAGATAAAGGTTCGCTTGAACTGATCGTTTGCCGTCCAGAGATCGATGAGCGAAAGGTGCTGGAAACTGGTGAACTGGATATTGATCTTGGGTTGATCGGCGATAATTGGATAACTTATGACAAGGTAACCCCAGACGCCCAAATCGCCATAATGAATTCACGGATGGTCGCGCTAATTGCTCAGGCTAAAGATCGTTGGAAACTAGCTGGAGACCAGCTTTACATTGATATGGACATTTCAGATGAAAACCTGCCTGCTGACACTTGTCTTTCGATAGGCACGGCAGTACTTAAAGTGACAGCAATGCCCCACAATGGTTGTAAAAAATTTGTTGAGCGCTTTGGCCTTGATGCAATGTTGTTTGTCAACTCGGAATTCGG
>CAZUEI010000216.1:0-4219 GCA_964618985.1 uncultured Chloracidobacterium sp. | reverse complement strand
AAGCCCCGTACACATACGCTGCAAAAAACGCTGTCAGTGTCAAAACACCCATAAAATAGATGACGCGTCCAAGCGCGCCGAATATAAGGCCGTGTGAGAATCGTGAACGGTGCTTGAAAATTCTGCGATACGGAAACCAGATGAACCGAAAGACCAACCAACGTGTATATTGCCGCGAAACCGTATCGAGATCAGGGCCGAACATTACTCCGCCAAAAATAAAAGCTGTGGCCACGACCATGGATGAGGAAAGATCTTTTGTTGCGGCATAAGTAACCGCAAAAGCTGGAGCGGCAAGGATCAGAGTGATCGCATCATGGGTTTTTCCACTTGGCATCGGTTAATTCTACCGCGAGACGTAGTGTGACCGTTATTGTGCTAGAATCTTGATTCTCGCTAATCCATGGTATCCATTTGGCAAAAACTAAAGATCACGCTCGCAATGATCAAGTTCGAGCATACGCTGTTTGCCCTGCCATTCGCGTTTCTCGGGGCTATCCTTGCAGCAAACGGCCTGCCTGAATTGCGGCAAATAATTTGGATCACAGTGGCAATGGTTGGCGCACGTTCGGCGGCGATGACATTTAACCGCATAATCGACCGCGATATCGACGCCGCAAATCCGCGAACGGCAAATCGCGAGATTCCGTCAGGCAAACTATCTCTTCCCTTTGCTTGGGCATTTCTATATGTTTCAATCGGCGTATTTTTGATGGCGTCATATTCACTCAATTGGCTGACGTTCGCATTGTCGCCGGTGGCGTTGATCTTCGTGCTCGGCTATTCGTATGCAAAGCGTTTTACCGCTTTTGCCCACCTGTTGCTCGGTTCAGCGCTGGCCATTTCACCTTCGGCGGCGTGGATAGCCGTTCGCGGCAACTTGTCTGATGTAGAGCCGCTCCTGCTTTCGATGTTCGTTATGATCTGGACGGCGGGCTTTGACGTTCTCTACGCCTGTCAGGACTTTGAATACGACCGCAAACATGGCCTGCGTTCCATCCCCGCGCGTTTCGGAGTCCAAAACGCCCTTTGGATAGCCCGTTTATTCCACTTTCAAGCTTTTATCGTGCTGATTTTATTATACTTAGCAACAGGCATGCATTGGCTTGCGCTTGTTGGAATTGCCGCTGTCGGCGCTCTATTTGTTTACCAGCACACACTGATAAAACCAAACGATCTAAGCAGAATGAACGCTGCGTTTTTTACTACTAATGCCTTCGTCAGCGTGATTCTTTTGGCAACATTCGGCACCTCGGTTATTATTGGCAAATGAGCTATAAAAATCGCAGCATCATTTGCATGGAATCATTTTGGGACTCTCGGCTTTCGGAGAGGCTCAATGTCCTGCCGATGCTTGAGCTTTTGGACAAGACAGCGACGTGCAAATATGTTCACCTCTCCTGCAACACGGTGGCCGAGCTCGAATACAATCTTAGTCTCGTCGGACGCAGGCGCTCAGGCATTTTGTATCTTTCCTTTCACGGTTCGCCGGGCGTGATACATGTCGGCAAAACAAAATTCAAAATGGACGATCTTGCCGGCATGATGGGCTCGAGGTTCAAACATTGGATCATACACCTTGGGTCATGCAGTATTTTCAGAAAACCGACCGCGGTCGAGAGGTTTGCGGAATCTACTCAGGCAGCATTGATAACCGGCTACACGCGCGAGGTCGCCTGGCTCGAGGCGACTGCATTCGAACTCCTGTTATTTCAACAGTTCGCGACTTATCACAGTCCGCGAATCATTTGCCGTAACATCTACAGGAAGCACGAGGAATTTGCAGAGCACCTGGGATTTAGGCATTACCCTGAGTACTGATTTAGTCGGCGAGTTTTGGGATAGGCAGATTGGTGCCGATCTTTTTGTTGAGTTTCTCAGTAAAATACGCCGAGAGCAGCGGTGATTCCTTCTCAACATTTTGATGAACAAAAAAATTAAGTTCCTGTAATCCTTGTTTCTTCCAATCAGCGATCCTTTCAACCCATTCGTCAAGCCGCGTCTTATCCGACGGATGATTTGCCCCGACCCATCGAACAAAAGCTTTTGGCGTTGTCAGCCGCATGTGCATCAGGTCGCGGCGTCCGGCTGTATCGACAAGAACATTGGTTATGTTGTTCTTTTCAAGCAGGTCGTAAAGCTCTGATGAAACCGCCGGATCGTTATACCAGTCCGTCTGCCTGAATTCGACAGCGAGCGAAATATCGTACTGCCAGTTGTCGATAAATGCCCGCACACGGTCGAAATCCTTCGGTCCGAAATTATTATGCATCTGCAAAAACGGCATTCCGAGTTTTTCTTTCAGATGAGACATGTTGGTGACATTATTTTCCACCACCTGCTCGACATCCTTGAGCCTGCGAAAATGCGAGATCGTCTGTTCGAGCTTGGGAAAGAACTTGAAATTCTCTGGCACGGTCGCGTACCATTTCTCAAAAGTTGACGGCGGAAAAAGCCTGTAAAACGTGGCATTTAACTCGATGCAGTTAAACTGCGTCGAATAATAGCCAAGCTCGTCCTTAACGCCCTTTGGGTAAAAGCCCTTAAGATCGGTCTTGTTCCATTTGGCGCAGCCGATGCTGATGTCGAGATTCTTAGGTTTTGACTTTTCAAGAACCCGTTTAGTGTCAGGATGATCTTCTGGGATCGTGAAATCGATTTCTTCAGGATTTGGGACTTGTCCAAATTTCATATGCTTTCTAGTAATCCTTTCAGTGTATTCAACCGCTCTGCCCAATATTCCTTCATTTGCGCTGCCATGTCAGAGTCGGGAATTTTCAGGTGCTGCACGACCATCTGTGATTTGCTGTCGCCCTTCGGATAAAGATCGACGCTCAGCCGGGTTGAATTATCGCTCCACAGCACACGAACCGATTTATTCTCCGTCGATTTTGTGATCGTGATCTTCTGAGGCAGCCATTTTTTTCGTAAGCCCTCATCTGTCCACGCCGCATAGAGCATTTCGGTCGGCACTTAGACCATTTTACTTACACTGACCTCAAAACCATCCGCCTTTTCACCGCGCTCCCGCAAACCGCGGTCCCATTGGTAACTGGTTGACAACAATCCGCAATTCCACTCACCCAAAGGCGTCAGGCCGTCGATGCTTGCGATTAGATCATAGATGCCATGAGAGTCGAGCTTTTTTGCCCCCTTTTTATCGAGGATCGCGAACCACTCGGCCATGGTCTTTCCTGTTTTGGGGACAACAACCTTATCGGTAATTACATTTCGCTGTTTCGCAGCTTCGGCGGACATAACTCGAACCTCCCGATAAACGACTTTCGATCGTGGTTTTGATAAAATCGTAACATAAAGTTATGCAGTTTTCATTTGACGCGAATTTAAGAGATATGGCCGATAAGGTCGAGGACGGCGAACGTCTTTCGTTCGAAGACGGTATGTCGCTTTATGCAACGAGCGATCTAAACGCCCTCGGCAAACTGGCCGACTTCGTCCGACGCAAAAAGCACGGTTTGACGACATATTACAACGTCAACCGACATTTTAACCACACGAATATCTGCGTCGCCGACTGCAAATTCTGCGGCTTTTACAAACGTGCGCGCGAAGAGGGTGCTTACACGCATTCGGTCACGGACGCGATCGAGATCGCCCGCACGGCAGTCGCCGAAGGCGCGACCGAGCTGCATATCGTCGGCGGGCTCAACAGCAAACTTCCCTTCGAGTATTACACCGATCTTTTCTCGTCGCTCAAGCGCGAGTTTCCAAAACTGCATCTCAAAGCGCTGACGATGGTCGAGCTTGATTTTATGGCGCGGTTTTACAAGATGTCGGACGAGGACGTGATCGAAAAACTGCACACAGCGGGAATGGACTCGTGTCCCGGCGGCGGTGCCGAGATCTTTGCCGAGCCGACGCGCTCGCGCATATGCGACCACAAATGCGACGCCGACCGTTGGTTGGAATTAGCGGGCAAGGTTCACAAAGCCGGCCTCAAAACAAACGCCACGATGCTCTACGGCCACATCGAGACGATCGAGGAACGGGTTGATCACCTCGTCCGGCTCCGCGAACAGCAGGATAAGACCGGCGGATTCCAGTGCTTCATCCCGCTCGCGTTCTATCCGCCCGGATCGGCTCTCTCGACACTGCCCGGCCCGGACGCGATCGACAATCTCAAGACCATCGCCGTCTCACGCCTTATGCTCGACAACTTCGACCACATCAAGGCCTACTGGGTCATGCTCGGCAAAGC
>CAZUEI010000215.1:0-4231 GCA_964618985.1 uncultured Chloracidobacterium sp. | reverse complement strand
GGACGCGTGAATTCGTAAAAATAGACGGGTGAATACACCGGAGCGCCGTTTCGACTGTTGGCCTTTTCGTCCGCCGGACGCTCGTTTCGCTTAACCGGAATTTCAGCCGGCGGCTCAGGCGTCGGCTTTGGCGTCGCGGCAGGTGCAGATTTGGGTTTAGCTGCCTTTTTTGTTTTCTTAGTCTGTGCATTCGACAGCGAACCAAGCAGAAGAAGAAACAAACTGATCGTAAGAGCTTTTCGCATCGTGTATTAGTTTACTGAAAATAGAAAGACGAAGCTTGTTTTAAGATGCGATTAAACAAAGGGCCGTTGGTAAAGAGACGGAATTTGACCGCAGATGAACGCAGATTAGAAAAGATATCTCCGTGTTCTCTGTGGCTAAATTATCTTACTCGAATTTGACCGAGACGATCTTTGAAACGCCCGCTTCCTGCATTGTGACGCCGTAGAGAGCACGCGCAGCTTCCATCGTGCGTTTGTTATGAGTGATGACGATGAACTGAGTTTTTTCCGACATGTCGGCTATTTTAGAGGCGAAGCGTCCGACGTTTGCGTCGTCAAGCGGTGCGTCAACCTCATCGAGAAGACAAAATGGCGACGGGCGGTATTTGAAGATCGCGAGAACAAGAGCTATGGCCGTCATCGCCTTTTCGCCACCGGAAAGAAGCAGGATATTTTGCAGGCGTTTGCCCGGCGGCTGAGCGACGACCTCAATGCCGGCTTCGAGAATGTCGTCGGATTCAAGCAGCGTCATTTCGCCACGTCCTCCGCCGAAAAGCTCCTGGAAAAATTCGATGAAGTTAGCATTTATCGCTTCGAATGCCGCTTTGAATTTGTCGCGCGAACGCTGCTTGATCTCACGCAGGGCTTCTTCGGTCGCTGCAATGCTGTCGATGATGTCCGTTCGCTGCGATGTCAGGAATAAATGGCGTTCCTCAGTTTCTCCGAGTTCCTCGAGAGCGAGCATGTTGATAGCGCCAAAATTGTCGAGCCTTTGTCGCAAGTCGTCAGCTTCGCCGCGTGCGGTTTCGAGAGCAAAGCCCTCATCAAGTTCAACCGACCCGACGAGTTCCGCAAGCGATGTGTTCAATTCCTGCTGACAGTTTTCCGTCGTGTTCTTAAGCTGCGTTACCGCCTCTGCCTGTCGGATCTCGATCTCGGCCTTCTCATTTCTGGCTTCGCCGGCACGGCGGTTGAGTTCGGCGAGTTCATCACTCATTGCGTCGGAAGTGCGGCGAGCGTCGGTCAGTGCGGTGACGGCGGTCGTAAGTTCGGCATTTTCGCTGTTTATCTCGTCACCGGCCGAAGCGATGCGGTCGGTGATCTCGGTTATCGCTTCATGCAGGCTCTTGATCTTTGCCTCGGCATCGGTCAGTTCGAGATTTTGCAGGGCAAGCCGCGATTCAAGTTCCTTGCTCTCGTTTTCGACGCGACGAAGGGCCGAAACCGCCGAACGCCGTCTCTCTTCGGACGTTGCTGCGATCATCCTTTTTTCGTTGAGAACGGCGTTAGCGGCGTCGGTTTTTGAACGTGCTTCGTTCAAAGTCGTTCCTATATTTTCGAGGGCGGAAGATGTTTCGATACGTGCAGTCTCGGCGGCCTGTTTATTACTGACGGCGTCGGCAAGTTTTTGTTTTAGCTCAACGATCTCGGATTGGATCTGTCCGGCTTCGTCAGCGACGACTTTTCGATGACGTTCGGCACGGGTGATCTCTTCGCGTGCCGCGTGAACCTGAATTTGCAGACCGTGGATGCCGCGATCAACTTTTATAATGAGCGATTGCAGATCGACGGTTTTGCTTTCGTTTTCGACAAGGGTTTTGCGTGCAGTCTCTACAGCCGCGGTCGCGGTTTCGATCGTCGCTGCCAATCGCGAGCAATCCTTGTCGAGATCGCTAAGCTCGCGTTTGAAAGCGAGCAAGGATTCATTAGTGCCGGCTGGTTTTAGCTTGCCTGCGACAAACATACGGCCGCCGAGCAGCATGTCGCCATCGTAATTAATAAGTATGTTGCCATCCGCCGCATCTCGCTGATCCAGATCTTTGACAATTCGAGCCGACATCTCACGCGGAAAGACCTGTCGCAGAGCTTCACCCAATTCGCCCGACACGCCGAAGTGGTCGGCGATGGTGTCACCCATGCCGAGAACAGCATCATTTTCTCGTGTAGCGGTTTTTGGTAAAACGATCATCGCCGTGCGGCCGATGTCGTTTTCCTTCAGCCATGCCGAAAGTCGTTTTGCATCGTCCAAAGATTCAACGACGACCGCTTCGAGAAAATTGTCGAATAACGTTTCGACGGCCGTTTCTGCTTCTCTGGTAACATTTAACCTGTCGGCCAAAACACCCGCCAGATGCACACCGATCTTTTTCTCCTCGGCAAACAGTTTCTGCACTTGGGGTGCATAAACGGCACGCTTTTCCTCAAGTTCGAGCAGCGTCGAATGGCGGTGTTTTTTTGCCGAATGCTCTTCCTGCAAGGTCTGCAGTTCGCTTTCGGCTGTCCTCAGGGTGTTTCGTGAGTCAACGGTTGCGGCTAAAAGTAACTCCTTTTCGCTGTTGAGGTCGGTCAGCTTTTTCTCTTCTGCGGTCAGACTTTCCGCGAGTGCATCTGCCTGCTTTTGATTCGTCGAGAAAGTTTCGTCCGCCCGAACGCCTTCCTTTTCAAGGCCGTCCGCCCGTGATGCAAGCCTTTCAAGATTGTTTTCAAGCTGCCTGCTGATCTCGTCAAATCGTTCGACCGCGCCGGTGTGCTGCATCAGAGAGGCGCGAAGAGTTTCGATCGACGATTCGATCGTTGCCAACGCCTCGGCCTCGCGGGTGTGAATGTCTTCCGATTCGCGTAAAGCAGATGCGGCCTTTTCGTGCTCGACAGTTTCGTGTTGTTCCTCTTTTTGCAGTCTCTCGAGTTCCGACCTGAGCAGTTTGAGCCGCTCGTCGCTTGTAGCGATCTCAGCGCGCAGGGTTTCGCAGCGATTATTAAGATTTACGATCTGATCGGATTTGTAAATGTGCTCACGTTCGGCGCGATCACGCTCAAGTACGTTATTAGCATGGATCTTTCGCAGCTCGGCCAGGCTTTCTTCGGCATTGCGCGCCATTTGAGTAGCTTCGCGGGCGGCTTCTTCCTTGGCCTTAAGTTGTGTCTGAAGGTCGGTTTCGATCTCACCCGCGCGGCTAAGCTGGAGTTTTAGATCGTCCGAGAGTTCTGTCAGATACCTGCCTTCAGCGGTATAAAGCTGGCGGAGCAGCGTTCGAAATTCTTCCTGTAGGATCTTGAAACGACGTGTCTTGGCGGCCTGGCGGCGAAGCGAATTTACCTGCTTTTCGATCTCGGAAACGATATCAGTGATACGGCTGAGATTTGATTTAGCAGATTCGAGCCGTGATTCGGCTGCACGCTGGCGTGAACGGAATTTTGAGATACCCGCGGCTTCTTCGATCAGATTGCGGCGGTCAGCGGGTTTGGCTGAGAGGATCTGGCCGATGCGGCCCTGTTCGATGATCGCGTAATGGGCACCTGACAAACCTGTTCCGGCAAATAGATCGGTGATATCGCGAAGTCGGCACGTTTTTCCGTTGAGCTGATATTCGCTCTCACCGGAAAGATACAGGCGACGTGTGACCGAAACAGCTTCACCCGGAGCGAAATCTAATGCAAACGAACGCGGCCGCCAATGACGTTTTGTTTTTACTTTTGTTTCGAGAGGCTGAGTTGCACCGACGGCGGCGACCTTTACGGTCTCGATCTCTATGTCCTCGTTATGAAAACCGTTTTGCTCAACGGCAATAGCTGTGACGCCTTCAACGGGTTCAGCCTCGACGTCTTCAATCAAATCCATATCAACGAAATTGTCGTCAATATCAGTTAGCGTTTCGTCGATGTCCTCAAGTTCGTTCTCATCAATGTCAAAAACCGTGTCGTCGCGCACGAGGTGCAAAACGACTTCGGCCATGCCTCCGGGTTTGCGGTTTTTGGTTCCTTGAAAGACAACGTCCTTCATTTCGCCGCCGCGCAAGGATTTGGCGCGTTGTTCCCCAAGAACCCACGCGATGGCATCAGACACGTTCGACTTGCCGCAGCCATTCGGTCCGACAACCGCAGTAATTCCGCTGCCGGTAAAAACGATCTCGGTATAGTCTGCAAAAGACTTGAATCCGGTAATTTCTAAACGTTGGAGCTTAAACATTCTATAGTGCCCGGAAATTGGGAAAGCACTATATTTTGTT
>CAZUEI010000214.1:0-4256 GCA_964618985.1 uncultured Chloracidobacterium sp. | reverse complement strand
AAAAATCTTAACATCTATTGATACCTGCTATATTCAAGTTAGGGCAAACCGTGATTTTACCAAAAACAACGGCGAAGTCCAATGTAATAACATCGGCAACGCAATAAAATACTTGCAGTTTCGGGTCAATTCATTGATGATTAACGAGATATCTCTGGGTAAATGGTCAGTAAACAAATAAAACAGGTAGGCATTGTCGTAAAGCCTGGTCACAAAGAGGCAATGGTGACCGCTGGCGAACTCTCTGCCTGGCTAAAGTCGCATAACATCGGCCAAATGGGGGTGCCTGTCTCTTCAGATCAGATCAGATCCGAAAATGCCCTGTCTATGGAAGCCGACCTTATCGTTGTTCTCGGCGGCGACGGCACGATGATATCGACATCCCGTCTGATCGGTGACTCCGATGTGCTTGTTTTAGGCATCAACTACGGCGGTCTCGGTTATTTGACCGATTTTCGGATCGAAGAAATGTTCCCTGCTCTCGAAGCAATAATCGCGGGCCAATACGAGATCGACCGCCGCGTAATGCTAGACATCGAACATTGGCGCCGTGAGGAAAAGCTGGCCGTTGGGCGGGTCCTGAACGACGTTGTCATCACCAAATCGGCACTGGCGAGAATAATTGATATCGACGCCCGGCTAAATGAGCTTTTTGTCAATAAATTTCGCGCCGACGGATTGATCGTTTCAACCCCGACCGGCTCAACCGCATACAATCTCTCGGCCGGCGGCCCGATCATTTACCCATCAATGAACGCCGTTGTCATGACGCCGATCTGCCCGTTCACACTCACGAACCGCCCGATCGTCGTTCCCGACAGCGCCGAGATCGAACTCACGCTCGATAACGAAAATGAGGGCGTCGTCCTCAGCCTCGACGGCCAAACAGGCTACCCCATGAAGGCAGGCGACCGCGTAGTGATCCGCAAAAGCTCAACGACATTCAATCTCGTTCAGCCCGCAAACCGCAATTATTTCGATGTTTTAAGAGATAAGTTGAAATGGGGACGGTGAGTTAGGATCGATCAAAAAGACTTGTCTGACTATCTTCCTCGGGTTCGTATCCATCCGGAAACCATTGAAATTTATTCAGATCGCATTTGCCGCCGGCGTTGAAAATAACACCCTCGGCTTCGAGCAGTTCTTGCTGAAGATTCAAAGGTATCGTCAGCCTTCCGGTCGAACATTTACCTTGTGAATTGATGACACGCTGCCACGGAACGTCTTCGTCGGAGCCGTGCATCACATAGCCGACTGTTCGCGCGGTGTAGCCTTCGCCGAGAATGATGGCGAGCTGCCCGTAAGTCATAACTTTTCCAACCGGTATTTGGCGAACGATCTGGTAAACACGTTCGCGGTAAATTTTGTCGTTGACGATGTTCATGCAACTAGATTTCCCTCAAAAAAGTCCTGGCCGGCGAACCGTCGCCGCCGCCGCCATTGTATTTGAGCGGCATGCACATAAGCTCATAGTCCCCTGCGGGAACTTCGCGAAGATCGACGCCTTCGAGAATGACGACCTCTTTTTCGAGAAATATGATGTGCACCGGATGGCCGGGAGAGCCGCTTTTTTCGATCGACAGGTAGTCGATACCGACAAGAACAACGCCGTTATCGACAAGTAATTTTGCGCATTCCGGCGTAAGATAAGTGAAGTCCGTCCTAAAGCCACGTTCCGGCTCTCCCCAAAATGCCGAGTTTCGTGTTTTGAAAAGAACGCGCTTTATGCCGCTGATGTCGCCGACATGTTCTGGCTCTATGGCGACGACAGCTGTAGGCACTTCGATCACGCGGCACGGGCCGACGAGTTTTTGCGGATCGAGATCGTGAACCCGCCTTGCTCCGTCGATAAAATGATTCGGCGCATCGACGTGAGTTCCAGTGTGAACACCAAACGAGACTTGCGACACATTTGCAGTTGCACCCGCAGCTATCGATTTGAATGAGCTAATCTCAACGCCGGGATCGCCCTTGTATATCGGCGTCTCGCTACTTATCAAAACCGTGATGTCATAGATTTTCACCACACTAGAATAATAGACACTCTGTGCATACGCAATTCACTCGGAGTCATCTCCCTTTGCGTTCTTCGTGTCTTTGCGTGAAACTTTCTTGGTATGAATCCTTTGCGAATTTCCGCCTCGAGCTACTCAAACACAGCTCCGCTTGTGTGGTCATTTCTTTACGGACGAAATCATGGGAAGGTCGAGATAATTCTCGACAATGCTCCGTCGCGATCAGCCGAACTGCTCGACCGGGATCGCGTTGACGCAGCGCTTGTTCCCGTGATCGCTTATCAGCAAATCGAGGGCGTCCGGCTTATTCCCGATGTCTGCGTCGGCGCACGCGAACGAGTGCGAAGCGTCTGTCTTGTCACAAAAGACAAAGACCTCAAAGATGTGAATTCCGTCGCTCTTGATGTATCGTCGCTGACGTCGGTCGTGCTGACAAAGATCATATTTCGCGAGTTTCTCGGTTCTGAACCCAAATGGATCGATGCTCAACCGAATGTAGATACAATGTTGGCCGAAGCAGATTGTGCATTGCTAATCGGCGACCCGGCGCTGGCGGTGTCAGAACCACCTGCGGTAGCGGGTGGTTTAACCCTACGCACATTCGACTTAGCCGAACTTTGGCACAATTACACCGGGTTAGGTTTTGTCTTCGCAATGTGGATGACGCGTCGGGAAAATATCTCGATTGATTTCGCCGCCGCGCGTGACGAAGGCCTAGAACATCTTAACGAGATCATTGCCAATTACGATCACCAGATCCATCTCGGCCCCGATGAGCTGAAAACTTATCTTTCGCAAAACATCTGTTATTCAATTGACGAGTCGATGCAGCATGGAATGAGTTTGTATTTCGAACTTGCAGCAAAATACGGCTTGATCAATGAAAATCGGCCACTGGTCTATTCTTAGAAATCGGACATCGGTCGTTTTAACTCGTCACTAAGTTCTTTTACTAATTTACCGTTGTTTCGTTTTAGATGCTCAACGATAGTGAGCGCATAATGTATCCGGCGGTCGATGTCCTTCCATTTGCCGATATAGTAGAGCAATGTCCGCTGCTTTCCGGCGGTTAATGCGTGAAAAAACCGGTCGCCTTCGGGGTCCTGATCCAGAACTTCGCGAAGTTCCTCGGGCATCGGCAGCCCATATTTACTCTCGTCCCGAACAAGCTCGACGCTAACCGTGTCACCAACACCTATGCCAAGCCGGTCGCGGTTCTTTTTATTGACGAGAATAAAAAAATCTCCGTCCTTTGGCATCAAAGCGCATTGATATTTGACCGTGCCGTTGAGCGTCGCAACAACGCGGCGCGAGTTCCCCTTAAAACCGAACGCATCACAGACTGAGCGTGATACGCCGACATAATGATAGCCAAACTCATCAGACAGTTTTTCGAGAGTAGCCTCAAATCTGATGACGCCTTTTGCAGCCTTCATAGGTGTCTTACAGTTTAATTTTGTATTTTGTTAAAATAAAGCCGATGAACCCATCAATACAACCCATCTTGGACAAAGCTCTCGATGGCGAAAGATTAACCTCGGACGACTGCACAGCGCTTCTCAAATCAAAGGATTTTGTTCGCATCGGCCTCGCTGCCGATGAGATACGACAGCGAAAAAATCCTGGCGATGTTGTAACCTACATCATCGACCGCAATATTAATTACACCAACGTCTGCAATGTCGTCTGCACATTTTGCGCGTTCTACCGCCGGCCCGGAAAACCCGATACGTATGTGCATTCGATCGACGAGATATGCAACCGAATCGACGAGACGATCGCTCTCGGCGGCACCGGTGTTTTGATGCAGGGCGGCCTGCATCCTGATTTCAATATTGAATGGTATGAGGAACTACTGAGTACACTGCACGCCAAATATCCCAAATTTCAGCTTCACTGTTTTTCACCACCCGAGATACACAATATTCATCTCATCAGCGGTCTCGATTACGTCACGATAATGCAGCGGCTAAAGGACGCCGGGCTCAATTCAATGCCGGGCGGCGGCGGCGAGATCTTGGACGACGAAGTTCGCGCGCGCGTCTCGACCAAATGCAACACACAGGAATGGCTCGACGTGATGCGTGCCGTGCACAAGGTCGGCCTTCGTTCGACCGCGACAATGATGTTCGGCATCGGCGATAAGATCAAACACCGCGTCCGGCATCTGCAGCGAGTCCGTGACGTGCAGGATGAAACCGGCGGATTTACGGCGTTTATCCCGTGGACATTCCAACGCGA
>CAZUEI010000213.1:0-4270 GCA_964618985.1 uncultured Chloracidobacterium sp. | reverse complement strand
TATCGCTCCCGGTTCTGACACTTTCCATTTTCCACTTTCCACTATCCACTACATTCGCCCCGCCTCAAGCTAGCAAATTCTCAGGCAAATTGAAATACCAACTTTCCGGATATGACGTAACTTTCCTAATATGACGCAACTTTCCGACCTATGAGGTGGGCTCCAAAGAAGATCTGCACGGTTAACAAGAATTTGTGTGAAATGTTTTTCCGGATTTGTCTTATCCATATGAAGACGCATTTTATACAGCCGTTAGAGGTTCAAGAATTATGATAAAACTGGCACCCGCAATATCGTTCTGCATTCTATTTCTCGGGTTATTTTTGTTTACCCAGACAACAATACTGGCGCAGTCGGCGCTGGATGGTTTTGACCCGAACGCGAACAACATCGTTCGTGTTGTACTGGTGCAGCCGGACGGCAAGATACTTCTCGGCGGCGATTTTACCAGTCTCGCGCCAAACGGCGGAGCATCGGTCACCCGAAACCGTATCGCCCGGCTGAACCACGACGGTACGCTCGACACCGGGTTCAATCCCAACGCGAACGGGGTCGTTCACACAATAGCCCTGCAGGCGGACGGCAAGATCCTTGTTGGCGGCAATTTTAACGGTGTAAGCAGTATTGGCGGCCAGTCACGTAATCGAATTGCCCGGCTCGATGCAGTGACAGGCTTGGCAGATTCGTTCGATCCCAGCGCGGACAACTCGGTCTTTACGATAGCGGTTCAGGCCGACGGGAACATTCTGGCCGGCGGCAATTTCACATCGATCGGAGGACAGATGCGTAACCGCATCGCCCGGCTCGATGCCGTGACAGGCTTGGCAGATTCTTTCGAACCCAATGCGAATAGTTCTGTATTTAGGATCGTCGTGCAGCCGGACGGCAAGGTGCTTGTTGGCGGCAGTTTCATAACTATAGGCGGACAGACTCGTAATCGTATGGCCCGGCTCGATTCCGTGACCGGCTTGGCTGATACGTTCGACCCGAACGCCAGCAGTTCTATAAACACGATCGCTCTGCAGGCGGACGGCAAGATCCTCGTAGGCGGCTCCTTCAACGGAGTAAGCAGCATAGGCGGTCAGACGCGCAATCATATCGCGCGCCTCGATGCCACAACCGGGCTGCCCGATTCATTTAATCCGAATGCGAATGGCCGCGTCAATTGGATCACGGTGCAGCCGGACAGCAAGATACTGGCAGGAGGCCAATTTACCAATATCGGAGGCCAGGCTCGCAATTACATTGGCCGCATTAGTGCCAGCACCGGGCTCGCCGATTCTTTTGACCCAAAATCGGAAAACGAGATCTATGCGATCGGTTTGCAGGAGGACGGCAAGATGGTGGTCGGCGGAAGTGGTACCACATTTGCGCCAAACGGCGGCTCGGCGATTACACGCAACCGCATCGCACGACTGGAGATCAATGGCGGACTCGACAAAACGCTAGATCTCAATATCAGCAATATCGGATCGAATCTTGGTGTTTACACAATGGCGGTGCAGCCGGACGGCAAGATCGTCATCGGCGGACTATTCAACAGCGTGTTGGGAGTTACCCGCAATCACATCGCCAGATTGAACCCAGACGGCACCCTCGACACCGGCTTTAATCCGAACGCGAGTGACTATGTCAATACTCTTGCTGTCCAGCCGGACGGTAAGATCTTGGCCGGCGGCCAGTTCGCAACGATAGGCGGGCAGACGCGCAACCGGATCGCGCGGCTCGACGCCGTGACCGGAGCAGCAGATTCTTGGAATCCAAACTTAAACAATACGGTCTATACATTGGCTGTCCAAGAAGATGGCAAGGTCGTAGTCGGAGGGTTCTTTACAACTGTTGGTGCACAGACACGCAACCGGATAGCGCGGCTCGATGAAACGACGGGAGCGGCGGATTCATTTAACCCGAATGCCAATGGTTTTGTCCGCACACTTGCCATACAGTCAGACGGCAAGATATTGGCGGGCGGAGATTTTAGCGGAGCAAGCAGCATCGGCGGACAAACCCGTAATCGTATTGCCCGGCTCGATGCAGTGACCGGCCTTGCAGACTCATTCGATCCAGATGCATCGGCTACCGTGTATTCGATCGTCGTCCAGCCGGACGGCAATATCTTAGTCGGCGGTGACTTTAATGGTGTTAACAGCATCGGTGGGCAGACACGCAACCGAATTGCGCGCCTCGATGCTACAACGGGCTTGGCTGATCCATTTGATCCGAACGCGAGCGGAACTGTTCGGGCAATGGCATTGCAGTCGGACGGCAAAATAGTGATGAGTGGCTCCTTTACAAACATCGGAGGCCAAGCACGAAGCCGGGTTGCACGCGTTGACGGAACTACCGGCCTCGCCGATTCGTTCGATCCAAACGCGGATGGGGATCCTTTTGCGCTTTGCCTGCAAGCGGACGGCAAGATCCTTGTCGGCGGCAGAGCGATGACCACTATTGGCGGCGAGACACGATACCGGTTTGCTCGCTTGAATAACCCTACGGCAGCAACCCAGGAACTAGCCGTCACGCAAACTGCTGTTACTTGGTCTCGAGGCGGATCAAGCGCAAAGTTCACGCGTGTCACGTTTGAGGATTCTACAGACGGGGTGAACTATAATTACCTTGGTGAGGGTACAGCGTCCGGCAGTAATTGGACGCTGACAGGTCTAAATTTATCGATCCAGCAGAACCTCTACATCCGCGCGCGCGGGTTTAATCGCACCGGCTACGGTAATAGTTCCGAGGGAATCCAGGAGTCCGTGCGAAACGCTTTTCTTATCGGCCCAACTCCAACCTCTACGTCAACGCCGACCGCAAGTCCAAGCCCGACGAACACGTTTACTCCAACAGCAACATCCACCGCGACCGGCACCGTTACTCCAACAGCGACTGCGACGCCAATTACGCTGCTCGATACCGTCACCAATACCTCCGGTGCTGCGGCTGGCCCGTTCACATATATGGGCAATTCATGGACGAACAACACGCTGCCGGGCGGAACGAACTCTGTGCAAATTACCAGGGTGACGATTTATGTGGCCTCTCTGACCACGCAATCGTATAACAACGTCGTCGCAAGGCTTCAGTTCTGGAATAACTATTTGCCCGCATCGAATCCGGTGTTCAATACTCCAGCCGGAGCTGTTTTCACAACTTCGCTCGGGGCACAAAGTTTTGCGGAAAATCAGCTTTACCAATTCGATCTTGTGCTTCCGACGCCGATCACTCTGCAAAACGGCAGCGGTTGGAACTGGGGATTTGCTCAGAATTTTCAGGGCGACACAGGAAGCGGCCCCGTTGATACGGCAAATCTGACATCCGCAATTGCATACGGCGGCGCATACGCTGCCGGGCAGATCACAAACGGCGGCCCGCCTGATTATGGTGTTTATGCGACAAGCAGCGGGACGAGTTTTAACTTTGCCCCGGCAGATTTTTTGACCCAAGGGCCAAGTTTCACGAATCAGGGCGTGGCGATAATCATTTACGGCAACGCATTGTCAGCGACCCCGACGGCGACGAATACGCCGACCGCCACGGCAACGAACACGGCGACAAACACGGCAACGGCTACGAGCACAGCGACTTCTACGCCGACGCCCGGTTGTGGTACGACTGTCAGTTACACCGGCCCTGTCGTTGCTATTCCCGACAACAATCCGACCGGAGTGAACATCACGCTTCCGGTCAGCGGCGTTGGGATCATTTCCGATCTTAATTTCCGGTTTGATACAGGAGGAATTTGCAACAACCAGCCCGGTGATACGAATGCAGCTGTCGATCATCCGTTTCTCAGCGATCTGATCTTTAAGCTAACATCGCCGGTGGGAAATTCTTTTTCTTTCCAGTTTCGGCGCGGCGGCGCAGCCGACAACATTTGCCTAACGAACTTTAATGACGAGGGCGGATTTCCGTCCATTTCGACACTGCCAACCAACAACGGCTCAGTTGAATCGGGAAACTTTTCGCCGGAGGCGACCGGCATGTTCTCGGACTTTGACGGACATAACGCAGACGGCAACTGGATACTGAACGTCAGCGATAACGAGGGTGGCGATATTGGTTCCGCACGGCGATTTTCGTTGATATTTAATTCTGAAGGCCCCTGTGGCACACCAACTCCTACCGAGACGCCAACCATCAGCGGGACGATCACGTACGGCAATGCGATAGGTAATCCTGCTCCGCCGCGATTTGTAAAGAATGTGTCGGTCGTCAGCACGTCAGGCACGCCAGCGGTCGGGCCTGTGATAACGGGAACGCCGGGGACATACAC
>CAZUEI010000212.1:0-4278 GCA_964618985.1 uncultured Chloracidobacterium sp. | reverse complement strand
GCTTCGCGACGCGGCTCGATCTCGAGGTTTCGCCTGATCACTTCGACAAACGGCGTTAGTCTGACTGCTTCTGCGATCTCATCGGATGTGGCGAGGCTTAGGTCTTCAATATTTGCAGTGCTCTTGTCGGTTTTTTCGCTCGTAGCAAGCCCGATGGATTTGAGCATCGATCTCCACGCCGAGGAATTCGCATTTATCCTTGCCTGCTGAAAATCCTTGTTTTGGTCGAGATTATGTTCTTTTACTGCACGCCGCAGCAGGCTCTCGCTCCAAAGCAACTGCAGCTGCGTATTAAAGTATGACGGATCGGGATTTGAAATAGGACGTTGGCGGTCGCTGGTAACAAGGTCGGGATTATTTTGCTCGTTATCAACCTGAACGACAGCCTGTGCCCTGAAAACATCCGGCTTTCGCGCCATGTAGATAGCGGCAAGCGTCGTCATTAAAACGGCAATTCCAAGGACAAGCCAGAGACGCTTACGGATCGCCCGCCAATAATCGAGCATCTGAAAGCCTTCGCGTGCGGTCACCTCGCGGTAAGCCGGATAGCGTCCCGACGGGGTGAACTGAGCCTCAAACTGGTGCTCAAGTTCCGCCGCTTCATTCAAGGGGCTTTTAATTATCCCGCGAGTTTCTTTCATACGTTACAGTCCCCGATAAACCGCGCTGGGAACAGAATTCTTAATAGTATTTGTGATGCCGCGCAATATCATTTTTGCCTTATCTTCCGAGACAGCGACAATATCATTCGGTTCGAGATATGGGTCTTTTACTTTTCCCTTGTTGATCTGATCGAGATCAAAAAGAAATTCGGTCCGGTCCGCTTTTCCAGGCTCCTGCCTGAGAACCCGAATTCTGTCTTTTTTCGTGGCCGGCTTGAGTCCTTCTGCCGATGCAATTGCCTGCGTGAGCGTGATCGGATCTCGCAGCTTCAAGGCTCCGGGTTTCATCACGTTTCCATACATGTAAACAATATCTGCATCAAGGACGGAAACCACGTCCCCCGCTTTCATCCAAAGTGTTTGTTTGCCTTCCTGCACGTCGCGGATCTTGAAATCCATTACCGCGATCGAATCGTCGTCCGGCGTTTCTGCAGTCGCCTTGCAATTTGAAGTGCTGCCGGCTCGTGCTACCAGCATCCGCGTCCCGGATTCTTTATTCGGCCCGCCGGCAAGCGCCAGGAGTTCAAGAAGATGGATTTTACGCGAAATATAAAAATTACCCGGCTTTTCGACCGCTCCGATCACGGCATATGACTGCGATTTTTGTTCAGCGACTCTGACATTGATCTGCGGGTTCTTTAAATACTTTTCTTCCTTGTAGGCGTTTGCGATGTCATCTGCAAGTTCCCTTTCGGTCTTGCAAACTGCGGCCACTGGACGTTCCAGCCTATAGAGAACTATTGTTCCCGAAGGTCCAACGGCAATTCTCTTGTTGAGGTTGGAGTGGTTAAATACTTCGATCTCAAGTATGTCCTGAAAGCCGATTCTGTAAAGATCTTCTTCCTGAACCGGTGTTGCCTGAACAACACTTTCCTGTATTGAGGTCTGGCCTAAAGCCGCCACAACACAGAAAACGCAAAGGATTGATAAGAAAGCTAACTTCATACTTCTATTCCCGAAACCAAAAGGTGCGCGTAAACAAATATGATAACAAAGCCTAACGCCTTTGAAAACAATCATTTTTGAAAGTTACGCCATACTTAGCTAAACTTTGATTCATAACTTCAGAGCAGGCAATGGAAAACGCAACGCCGATGCTTCGGCAATATCTCGAGATCAAAAAACTCTACCCCGGAACTATCCTGTTTTTCCGGCTGGGTGATTTTTATGAGATGTTCAACGAGGACGCACTAGTTGGCTCGCGCGAACTTGAGATAACGCTGACCGCAAGGCACAAAGACACTCCGAATCCGATCCCAATGTGCGGCGTTCCCCATCACGCGGCGTCCAATTACATCGCCCGTCTTGTCCGTAAAGGCTACCGCGTCGCCATTTGCGAGCAGACCGAAACTCCGGGGAAAGGAACAAAACTCGTAAAACGAGAGGTTGTCCGCGTCATTACGCCCGGAACCGCGATCGACCCGCAGCTTGTCGAATCGAAAGAATCGGTTTATCTTGCGGCCATTTGCGGCAGCGGCGAGACCTTTGGAGCGGCTTTCCTGGAAACGTCGTCTGGGCATTTTTCCGCGACCGAGATCGTTGGTGTTGATTCATTGCAAAAGATATGCAATGAGATCGAGGCGTATTCGCCGCGTGAGCTTTTGTATCCTAGATCACTGGAAAAATTGATCAGCCAGTTTTTTAGATCGTCAAAAAATGTTGACTCAAATACCCTTTTTGAGGACGGCGGATCGTCAAGATCATCCGATTTTCCGGCGATCACTTTGACGCCGATCGACGATGCCGATTTTGACCGACAAGATGCGGAAAACCTTCTCAAGCGTCAGATGAAAGTTGCTGAACTTTCCGGATTTGGCCTGGGCGGCAAAAATGCCGCTATCAGTGCCGCCGGAGCCTGCCTCAAATATGCTCAGGAAACTCAGCGTACCGCGGCGGGCCATATCTCTGAAATAAAGTATTTTGAATCCGCCGATTTTATGATCCTTGACGCTGTGACGCTCAGGAATCTTGAGATCTTTGAATCTCGCGGCGAAAAGAGCAGAAACACGCTTTTGGGCGTCATCGACGAATGTGTCACCGGAATGGGCTCGCGACTTCTAAAGCAATGGGTATCGCGGCCATCAGTAAAACGAAGCGAGATTCAAACGCGCATCTCCGCCGTAACAGAGCTTTCCGATTCGATCCTCCGTGAAAAGCTACGGTTTTTAATGAAGGACGTAAGCGACCTTGAACGGCTCATCGGCCGACTGAATCTAGGAACTGCAAGCCCACGCGACCTCATTGCATTGAGACGCTCGATAGGACAGGCGCCGCGTGTAAATGAGGTTCTTGCGGATTCCAAATCGCTGCTCTTGCAGGTGTTGTCGGAAAATATCTTTGAATTGCCGGAAGTGCGTGACCTGATCGACCGTGCGATCAGCGACGAGCCGCCTATCAACGTTAGCGACGGCGGCGTGATCCGTGACGGTTTTGATGCCGAGCTCGACGAACTGCGCGGCATCTCAACATCGGCAAAACAAACTATCGCTTCATTCGAAGAAAAAGAGCGAGCATGCACCGGCATCTCAAATCTCAAGATCCGTTTCAATAATGTTTTCGGGTACTACATCGAGATATCAAAAGGCAACGTCTCGCGCGTTCCCGAAGACTATGAACGGCGACAGACGCTTGCGAATGCCGAGCGTTACACAACTTCGCAGTTGAAGGAATGGGAGCAGAAGATACTCGGCGCGGAAGACAGAATTGCGCAGATAGAGTCCGAACTGTTTCTTCAGGTGCGTTCAAAAGTTTGTGAAGAAACCCGAAAGCTGCAATCCACTGCGCGGGCGTTTGCCACACTTGATGCGTTATGTGCGTTGGCAGAAACGGCAGCTAAGAGAAACTTTGCCTGTCCTGTCCTTCACGACGGCGACGAGATCGAGATCAAGAACGGCCGCCATCCGGTAGTCGAGGCCTCGCTCGGTGCATCCTTCATACCGAATGACATTCGAATGAACAATTCCACCGACCGTTTGCTCGTGATAACGGGTGCTAACATGGGCGGCAAATCAACGGTTTTGCGGCAGATCGCGATCATTCAGATACTCGGACAGATCGGCTCATATGTTCCTGCAACTTCGGCGAAACTGCCGATCCTCGACCGTATCTGGACGCGCGTCGGAGCGTCGGACGATCTGGCTTCGGGACGTTCGACTTTCATGGTCGAGATGACCGAGACGGCGGCCATTCTTCACAATGCAACACCGCGAAGCCTTGTCCTGCTCGACGAGATCGGCCGCGGCACTTCTACATTTGACGGCCTTTCGATAGCTTGGGCGGTCGCCGAGTATCTTCACAATTCGCCGGAACACTCTGCGAAAACTTTGTTCGCCACGCACTATCACGAATTGACCGAACTGGCCGAAAACCTGCCCGGTGCAAAGAACTATCAGATCACCGCGACCGAGAAAGACGGCGACGTTGTTTTTCTCCACAAGCTGCAGCCCGGCAAGGCATCAAAATCCTACGGCATTGCGGTAGCAAAACTCGCCGGCCTTCCGCACACGGTTATCGAACGGGCGAAAGGCGTTCTCGAAAAACTTGAAAAATACGAACTCGCCGTCTTTGCCGACGAAAAGAAAACCGGCCTCGCAAAAGCCGCTGGCAGCCACGCCGC
>CAZUEI010000211.1:0-4278 GCA_964618985.1 uncultured Chloracidobacterium sp. | reverse complement strand
AACCCGACGCAGGCCGCGATACCGCTTCGCAACCAGCTTTTGATCTCGTCGCAGGCCTACGACCGCGACCAGCAGCGCCTAGCTGTGACGTCAGACACAGATGCGAATAATGTGGCAAATATCGCCGTAACGCCCGATCAACCTTTATCTACACTCCCGGATGAAAAACTGCTGGTGTCATACAACCCGATCGTCGAACTGATATGGACGGCTGACAATCTGCTTTACCTAAAAACTGCATACATTAAAAGAATGCCGAACGCCGCCGACAACGTGACAAGTTTTGCCCGCTGGCATCGCCTTGCGTTGACATCACAAGTAACCGCGTCGCCAAAATAAGTATGAGATACGAAACTGTCGCCGATATCTACTCGGCAAACCTAAAGGTTCGAGCCGCTCTGGCCGAAACAGTGTGCAATATTTCGCCTGCCGAAGCAACAGCATTGGCCGACGGCGAGAAATGGACTATCCAGCAGATCGTCGAACATCTCTCGATGGTCGATTTTGGCATTTCGCGCATTTGCTCCAAGCTGCTCGACGAGGCAAAGTCGATCGGAAAGCCATCTGACGGCAGCGTCAAACTCTCGACTGACTTCACCGAAAAAGCAGCCGTAGTTGACAACGTTAAGATCGAGGCCCCGGAGCGTGTCCAACCAAGCGGGAATGTTCCAATTGCCGAATCGCTGGACAAAATGAACGCCAACCGCCCGGCGTTCGACGCAATGCGCTCCGATTTTGAGAAATACGACCTGTCCGAGCCGAAATTTCCACATCCGTATTTTGGCGAGATCACAGCCGTCGAATGGATGGTCGTCGCCGTCGGCCACGAACAACGCCACACAAAACAAATAGAAAGATTGCTCGCAAAGATCAGGCAATGAAAGGCCCCGGCTAAAAGGAGGGGTATTTAGCCGGGGCAACGACTTCAAACAAATTCATAATAGCTTCCCGACCATCAGAATTATCGAAGTCAATTTTAGGATGTTTGCGGCGTGATTATGCGTTGCAAAGAAAAAGCAGGCCAGAAGCCTGCTTTTTCATATCGTTAGGTATTAACGAGCAATGGCCGGAAGGTCGCCGGTCTGGCCGAAGTGGAGTGCCTTAAAGGTCCCGTCAGAGCTTCGCAGGACATACCAGTTTCCGTCTGTCGGGCGAAATACTGCGATGTCGGTTTTTCCGTCTTCGTCATAGTTGCCCGCGACCGGGACGTCGATGTTAAGGCCGAACTGAGTGGCTCGAAAACCGCCATCCGAGCTGCGGAGCGTGTACCACGTTCCCGTCGATGGACGATAAACGGTCACGTCGGCTTTGCCGTCGCCGTCAAAATCGCCTCGAACCGGAATGTCATCGCGCAGGCCAAAATTGACTGCCGCAAACTGGCCGTCAGAGCTTCGCAGCCAATACCAGTTGCCCAGGCTGGGACGAAATACGACCAGGTCGTCGTGCCCGTCACCATCCATATCTGCCGGCATTGGAATGTCCTCGCCAACGCCGAAGTAACTGGTCCGGCTTGTGTTGTTGCCATAATGTTGTATGTACCAAACTCCGGTCGAGGGACGATAGACGGCGATGTCGGCTCGGCCGTCGCCGTCGAAATCGCCGCGAAGCGGAGTGTCGGTCGAAAGTCCCCAGTAAACCGTGGACTTGCCGCCGTCAGAGCTTCGCTTGATCTCCCAAACGCCCTGTCCGTTCACGTCATGAAAAACAGCTGCGTCAGTCTTGCCGTCGCCGTCATAATCGGCAGATACGACACGGTCCGTGGAGGAGCCAAACGCAATGGCAGAGAAGCCGGTGCTGTTCTGCGCATACCAGGTGCCGCTCGACGGACGAAAGACCGCGAAATCGTGGCTTCCGTCGCCGTCAAAATCGCTGTGACGCGAATGGTTCCTGAACGAGCCGCGAATTTCGCCAGCTGGGTTATTCACGCTCATGATAACTGCCGACCAGAGGCCCGCACGAAGCTGCAGCACTTGAGCTGCAGACACGGCAAACGTAGCGGCTGCAAAATTACCGTTTCGGCCGCCAACGACGCCGAGGTCTCGGATCGTTACAGGTGTTCCGATAGTGGTTTCGATGATCGCACCCGTTTGATTGCTCGACAGATTGTGAAATTCGCCAAAGACAGTTGCCATCGTTTCGTCGGCGTTGAGGGTGACCTTGATCTCGCCGTTCGCCGCTGTCCCAACCGGAGGAACCATCTGGCCGCCCGACAGATGCGTTTCAAATGATCTGCCGAATGGCGTTGGTGTGCCGCTTGGCGTCCCGTTCGGCGTGCCGGTTTGTGACGGGCTGGGTGTATTACCCGGCGTGCCAAAGCCGCTAAACGTTCCCGACAGAATGGCCGAATCGCCGCTCATCACCGCTATCGTTGATCCAATGACGATCATTGGAACGGTCTGGCCGTTGTCGCTTCGCAAACGAAGCCGTGCTTCGCCGCCGCTCTGAACGCTCATGTTTCCGGCAACTGTGCCGTCAACAACCACGCCGAGTGACGTGCCGATTGCAAGATTTACTTGCCGGACGCGGACTTCAAGCTCGGTGCGGCTGCTGTGAATTTCATATTCTGCAAAGCCGGTCGGCAAAACTCCGTTCAGTGTCGGCCCGGTCAACCCAGCAAAAAGCTCGCTTTCGTTATTCGGAGTTCCCGTCGCCGAAGGCGAAGGAGTTCCAGTTCCCGTGCCTGATTGCGACGGCGAAGGAGATGCCGTTCCGGTTCCTGACTGCGAAGGCGAAGGAGATGCCGTTCCGGTGCCGGTTGGCGTTCCGCCGTTCCCAAAGACACCGTTCACCAAAAGCGTCGATCCATTGCGGACTTCAACCGTCGAACCATTGTTAACGACTGGAACAGCCTGTCCATCCTCAGTTCGCAGTTTCAGTTTTGCCTTTTGACGGTCATCGACCGTGAGCGTGCCGATGATGGCGTTGTCAACAATTGCCGTCAAAACGGTGCCCTGAGCAAGGCTGAGATCCTCGACCTCGACCTCGATCTCTCGGTTGCCGTTCGAATAAAGCTGCCATTCAGAGTGTCCGTGCGGATTGACGCTGCCTGTCGGCGAATTCAATGAAGCAAAGCGGATCAGAATAGGCGTTCCGCTTGGCGAGGGCGAAGGAGTTCCGGTGCCGGTGCCTGACTGCGATGGAGAAGGCGTTGCTGTGCCAGTGCCAGTTCCAGACTGTGATGGAGAAGGCGTAGCGGTGTTAGTTCCTGTTGCCGTTCCTGACTGCGACGGTGATGGAGTCGCGGTGCCCGTTCCAGTGCCCGACTGTGAAGGTGAAGGTGTACCGCCGCCGCCGAACACGCCGGCAACCAATACAGTTGCTCCGTTTCGGACCTCGACGGTCGAACCATCGTTAACGACCGGAACAGCCTGGCCGTCCTCGGTCCTGAGTTTGAGACGGCCGCGTTGACGGTCATCAACGATCGCCTGGCCGATCACATTTCCGTCGACATAAACGCCGAGGCTTGTGCCCATCGAAAAATTGACGTCTTCGATCTCGACTTCGATTTCGCGATTACCGCTCTGATAAAGCTGCCACGTTCCTGCACCATGCGGATTAACGCTGCCAGTCGGCGAACTCAATACCGCTGTGCGAACGAGTATTACCGGCGTTCCGTCAGCCTTGACATTGCCTATAAGGGCCGGTATCGACACCCAAGCTGTGAGCAACAATGCGAATAACCCGGCTTTCCAATAATTTCTATTTTTTGATCTCAAATTAACTGTTTTCATTTTTATTTAACCTGCCTAATATTTCTTTATTACCCCAGCTTTGAGGTGTCGTCAGAAACACAGTGCAGGTGGTTATGCAAAAAAGACATTATCCAAAAATAAAAAGGCCGCCTTTTCAGACGGCCTCGGTCTGGCATCGAGATTATCCACACAATTGACGACTACTCTGTGAAAATTCTCGAAGCCGGATCAAATTTATGCTTTATTGATTACAAGCAGAGGGGTTAGTGCCACAAGCAGTATTGCCGGTCACAGCACAAAAGGCGTCAACCCTGGCTGTTCGAATTGGGTAGCCCCGCGTCGGATGTGGACAATGCCATTCAATGCCTGTTTCAGATAGCCAGTCAACAATAGTATGCGGTGCCCAGCCGGGGTTTCTGGCTTTCACCAAAGCGGCAATGCCTGAGGCTATCGGGGCAGCCATAGAGGTGCCTGACCACAATCCGTAACGTCCGCCCGGAAGAGCGCTAATAATTCCTACGCCGGGTGCGACAGCTCTAATAAATCTGTCGTCCTCTGTGGACATCGTTGTAAAACTGGCAAGATG
>CAZUEI010000210.1:0-4279 GCA_964618985.1 uncultured Chloracidobacterium sp. | reverse complement strand
TTTTTACAGTTCTTGCTTTGGCCGCCGCCTTGTTTCTAAACGCCTGCGGCAAAAGTGACACCGATCTGCAAAAAGCTGCTTCCGATAAGTTGGCAGCAGACAAGGTCGTCGGAGTCAGCGTGGCTGTCAAAGGCGGCGTCGCAACTCTTACCGGTGAAGTAGCGGATGTAACCGTCCGAAGCAAAGCCGAGGCTTCGGTAAAAGCCGTCGAGGGCATCAAACAAGTTACCAACAACACCACATTAAAGCCGCTACCGCCGCCGCCAGTCGAGCCGGTGCAAACTGATGCAATGATCAAAGGCGTCGTCGAGGAAGGGATCAAGAAACTCGGACTGAGCGGGATCACCGTTGCAGTTGCTGACGGCGAAGTCACGCTCACCGGCACCGTCGCCAAAGACAGGCTCGCCGAAGTCACGAAGGTCGCCATGGAAGCCGACGTAAAGAAAGTAAACAACAAACTCATTATCAAATAGGCCGATTAAGGAGGAAATATGTCATTACAAGAGAAATACCAAACACTTCTTGAACTCGCCAATTCCAACGGCACGACCTATGAGTTGAGCGAGGGAGACGGAGTTCTGCACATCAACGGCACGGCTCCGAATGCCGAAGCTAAAAAGGCGATCTGGGACGAATACGAACGCCTTGACCCCGAATTTCGATCAGGAGATCTTATACTCGATATCTTGCAGGCCGACGCGCCCGATGGCGGCCAGGCAAACACCTACACCGTCGAAGCCGGCGACAACCTAAGCAAGATCGGCGCCAAATACGGCATTACCTGGAAAGCGATCTATGACGCAAACCGGGACATCATCAGTAACCCCGACCTGATTCATCCGGGGCAGGAATTGAAAATCCCTAGTTAGTTGCATCTTTGATTTACTTTTAATGAAAGCCTGCATGTTACAGCGTGCGGGCTTTTATTTTATGTTCGATAGTTTCCTGCGAATCTGCTACATTTTTCTCAATGTCTCTGGAAACAGACTTTATCGTCATAGGCAGCGGTGTTGCAGGGCTTCGGGCATCAATCGAACTTGCGAAGAGCGGCGCGAATGTCACTGTCCTCACCAAGGACAAAGCTAGCGAATCCAACACCGAATATGCTCAGGGCGGCGTTGCCGTTGTGCTTTCGGATGATGATAATGCGGAGCTTCACGAGGAAGACACGCTTGTTGCGGGCGCGGGATTATGCGATCCACAGGCCGTCGAAACGCTTGTTAGTGAAGGTACAAAATACATCAAGCAGCTCATAGATTGGGGAACCGAATTCGACCGCGAGGGCGGCAAGCTTGTTTTTACGCAGGAAGCCGCACATTCTCGCCGACGAATATTGCACGCTCACGGCGATTCGACCGGAGCCGAGCTTGTCCGGGCTTTGATCGCTCGTGCGGCACAGGAAAAATCAATAAATTTAACGCCGTTTGCAGCCACCGAGAGTTTGATCGTTCGGGACGGCCGCTGTGTAGGAGTTCGATTTCTAGACCCTGTTTTGCGCGCGCCGCGTGAAATATATGCAAAGGCAGTGATCATGTGTACGGGCGGTGCGGGCCAGCTATATCTGCACACAACAAACCCGCCGGTCGCAACCGGCGACGGAATGGCGATGGCATATTTTGCCGGCGCTGAGATGGCCGATATGGAGTTCATTCAGTTTCATCCGACCGCCCTAGATCTTGAAAACGCACCGCGATTTTTGCTTTCAGAGGCGATGCGCGGCGAAGGCGGCATCCTGAAAAACAAGTATGGCGAGCGTTTTATGCCGCGTTATGACGAACGCGCCGAATTAGCTCCGCGCGACATCGTTTCGCGCTCGATAGTCAGTGAAATGCGTCGTACAGGCACTCGAAACGTATTTCTCGATATGACCGCACTCAACAAAGATTTTCTCAAACACCGGTTTCCAAAGATCTACGAAACCTGTAAATTTTACGGCCTTAATATTGCCACGGACATGCTGCCGGTCTCGCCCGCGTCGCACTATTGCATGGGCGGAATTCGCACCGATCTGTGGGGACGCAGCTCAGTTCCCGGCCTTTATGCTGCCGGCGAAGTGGCTTGCACGGGCGTTCACGGAGCCAATCGATTAGCGTCAAATTCCCTGCTCGAAGGTTTGGTTTTCGGTGCGAGAGCTGGCGAAGCAGCGGCGGCTGACAGTCGGCAGTTGGCGGTAGGTAGTCGGCAGTCGGACGGAAACGCGGGTGTGAACGAGCGTGCAAATTCGCAAGCTACAATTTCGACCGCAGTAAAAAAACGTATCAAGCGCGTAATGTGGGAACGTGTTGGTATTCTTCGCGACCGTGATTCGCTTGTAAGGGCATCGAAGGAATTCGAGCAGATATCGGCGGCAAACTTGAGCGTATCATCAAGAAATTTCGTGACACTGGCAAAACTCGTCGCAACAGCCGCCCTGTGGCGTGAGGAATCACGCGGCGGACATTTCCGAACAGATTTTCCGGAACAGCACGACGAATTGCGGGTTCATTCATTGCAGCGTTTCGGCAGCGAGATAGCATCGGCGGCGCTGATAAATTTTCTCAAACAAACTGTTGTATAATTATTTGTTCGATCACATACCAATCTAATAAGTTATGGAAAGCGCCGCCACAACTCTCAATCTGGCATCGATAATCTCGCATCATGCCAAGCTCTCGCCTGATAACGAAGCAGTTGTTTGTGGAGTCGTTCGCATGACATTTGGCGAACTTGATAGATTGTCGAACCGCGTCGCAAATGCACTTGTCGAAATGGGCATTGGCCACAATGATAAGGTCGCTCTTGTTTGTCCGAATCTGCCCTGTTTTCCTGTAGTTTATTACGCAATAATGAAGGTTGGCGCAGTAGTTGTGCCGCTCAGCGTGCTCTTCAAACCGCGTGAGATCGCATATCATTTGGCGGATTCGGACGCGAAAGCGGTGTTTGTATTTGAAGATGTCCCCGATCTGCCGATGGCTCAAAATGTCAAAGAGGGTTTCGATCAGGTGGCAACGTGCCGGGATCTGGTCGTATTGACCAAAGACGATGCGAGCACGAGCCCTTTCCCTGAATACAAGACGCTTGCTCAACTAACCGACGGTAAAAGTGACCAATTCGAAACATTTCCTACACGTCCCGATGACACTTGCGCGATCCTTTACACTTCGGGAACGACAGGCCAGCCGAAAGGCGCCGAGTTGACGCACATGAATCTGATGACGAACGTCACGACCACATGGGCAACGCATTTTCCGGCAATAGATTTTACCGACGGCGTTCAGAAAACGTGCCTTATCACCTTGCCGCTGTTTCATACGACGGGCCAAACCGTGCAGATGAATACGAATCTTTACGGCGGCTGTCGTGTTGTTCTTCTTCCGCGTTTTGAACCGAGATCCGTGCTCGACACAATGGCGAAGGAGAAAGTGAATTTTTGGGTTGGCGTGCCGACCATGTATTGGGCGTTGCTCAAATATGTTGATGAAAATGATTACGACATCAGCCAGATCGCCAAAAATGCAAAGGTCTTTACATCTGGCGGTGCACCGATGCCGGTCGAGGTGATGAGGAGCTTTCAGGAAAAATTCGGTGTTCGCGTGAGAGAAGGTTACGGCCTGTCGGAAACTTCGCCGCTCGCAACATTTAATCATTTCGAGAGGCCTTCAAAACCGGGAACGGTCGGCCAGCCAATCTTTGGTATTGAGATCAGGTGTTTTGACGATGAAGACAAAGAAGTCCCACGAGGCGAACGCGGCGAAGTTGTCATTCGCGGCCCTAATGTGATGAAGGGCTATTACAAACGCCCCGATGCTACAGTTGAGGCCTTTCGCAGCGGCTGGTTTCATACCGGCGACATCGGAATTATGGACGACGAAGGCTATCTCGCGATTGTTGACCGCAAAAAAGATATGATCCTGCGCGGCGGATACAATATTTATCCGCGCGAACTCGAAGAGGTGATAATCACGCATCCCTCGGTTTCGCTATGTGCCGTCATTGGTGTTCCGTGTGAACGGCTTGGTGAGGAAGTCAAGGCGTTTGTTGTTTTGAAACAGGGACACGACCTAACAGTTAAAGAGTTTACCGAATGGTGCCGCGAACAATTTGCCGCAAATAAATATCCGCGCCATGTCGAATTTCGCTCTGAATTGCCGATCGGTGGAACCGGAAAGATCTTTAAACGCGCGCTGAAAGAAGAGGCAGCATCCGAATAGTTACCAGTTGATGATGTATCGCCTAAAGCTTACAGCCGTGCTCCTCACAATTACCGTTGCGGCCTGTCTGAATTCAAAACCCGCGCGCT
>CAZUEI010000209.1:1901-4297 GCA_964618985.1 uncultured Chloracidobacterium sp. | reverse complement strand
CTCTGGTACCGTTGACGCTTGCCGACTTCATCGGCTTAGATGTTTGCCTTGCAATACTTAATGTATTACATGATGGCCTTGGCGACCCGAAATACCGTCCGTGCCCGCTTCTCAAAAAATACGTTGACGCCGGCTGGCTCGGGCGCAAAAGCGGCAAAGGGTTTTACAACTATCAATGAGATTTCACCACAGAGCCACAGAGAGCACAGAGTTATTACAAGTTACTTTTTTGTTTTCTCTGTGTTCTCTGTGGCTCTGTGGTGACTTTTTTTTCTGGCTTACCAAATGCATCGCAATCTAAGGACATTTATTGACTCTCTCAAAAATGAGCGTGAGATCGTCGAGATCACGGCTGAGGTCGATCCCTATCTTGAGATCGCCGAGATCCATCGCCGGGTTATCGAATCACAAGGCAAGGCTTTGCTGTTCAAGAACGTGAAAGGTTCTGCATTTCCCGTCGTCACAAACCTCTTTGGCACAAATAAACGGATCGACCTTGCCTTCGGTAAAAAGCCGCTGGAGTTTGTAAGGCGCGCAGTCAAGGCAGCCGAAGATCTCTTACCTCCGAAATTGAACAAGCTCTGGGAATATCGCGATCTGGCTTTTTCCGCATTTAAGCTTGGCACAAAAACCACACAACAGGCTCCGGTTCTCGAAAGCAGGCAATCTGCCATTGATCTTGAGAAGCTTCCGTTTTTACAGCTTTGGCACGAAGACGGCGGGCATTTTAATACGCTGCCGCTTGTTTATACCGAGAGTCCGACGACTGGTAAACACAACCTTGGCATTTACCGTATGCAGCGATATGACGCGACCTCGACCGGAATGCATTGGCAGATCGGCAAGGGCGGCGGTTTTCACTACTTTGAGGCGGAGCAGCAAAATAAGGCTTTACCAGTGACGGTTTTTCTCGGCGGAGCACCAGCGATGATCCTTGCGGCGGTCGCTCCGCTGCCTGAAGGTATGCCGGAATTGATGCTCGCATTGCTATTGGCTGACGGCAAGATCGGGACCATCGCGAATCCGCTTGGCTCGGATCGACATCGTCTTATTGCCGAGGCAGAGTTCGCGATCTGCGGCTACGTTCAGCCACACGAACGAAAGCCCGAAGGTCCGTTTGGCGATCATTACGGATACTATTCGCTCACTCACGATTATCCTGTCTTTCATGCCGATGCCGTTTTTCATCGCAAAGACGCCATCTATCCGGCTACTGTGGTAGGCAAGCCACGTCAGGAAGATTTTTTTATCGGCGATTATTTGCAGGAGCTTCTGTCGCCATTATTTCCGTTGGTTATGCCTGCGGTTCGCGATCTGTGGAGTTATGGCGAGACAGGCTTTCATTCGCTCGCGGCCGCCGTTGTAATGGAGCGTTATGGCCGCGAGGCGTTGTCGGCAGGTTTCCGCATCCTCGGCGAAGGCCAGCTTACTTTGACCAAGTTTCTTCTGCTTACCGACACTCCGCAAGACCTTCGCGATTTCAAATCGCTCTTTGAGCATATCCTCGCCCGCGTCGATTGGCAGCGTGACCTGTTTATCCTCAGCCAGACTGCATTCGACACGCTCGATTACGCCAGCGGCAAGATCAATCACGGCAGCAAGGCCATCCTGATGGGTTTAGGAGATGCGAAAAGGGAATTGGCACGTGAGTTTCGCGGAGATCTTCCATCCGGCATCAAGAGGGCTGAACCGTTCTGCGGCGGTTGTCTTGTTGTCGAGGGCGAATCATACGACAGCGACAAAGATATGGCAGATCGTATCGCAAAGTCCGGAAAATTTGATGATTGGCAGGTTGTGGTCATTCACGATAACGCAGCTGTTGCTACCTCTACGGAACAATTCCTCTGGGCAACTTGGACGCGATTTAATCCGGCGACCGATATCTTTGCTAAAGAGCTAATAACCAAAAACCATCACATCGGTTACACTTCGCCGATAGTTATCGACGCTCGCATGAAGCCGTGGTATCCGAAAGAGGTTGAGGCTATTGACGACACGATAAAACTCGTCGATTCACGTTGGGGCGAGTATTTCCAAGATCAATTTTAACGCGGAGAACGCAAAGAACGCAGAGTAAATGAAAAACGGGTCTTCGCGAATATTGTATTGTGTCATTACGTTTCTTGTTGTGGCTTTTGGCTGTCTCGCTTACGCCTATTTTATCGAGCCCAATCGTCTCGTTGTCGTTTCCGAGACTCTGAAGATCAAAAACTGGAATCCGGCATTCGATGGCCTGAAGATCGTTATGCTCAGCGACATTCACGGCGGGTCGAATGGCGTGACTGAAGAAAAACTCCGCGAGATCGTCTCAAAAACGAATGAACAGAATCCTGATGTAGTCGTCATGCTCGGCGATTATGTTTCGCAAGTTCGTGAGTTAAAACCTGTCGGCGAGC
>CAZUEI010000209.1:0-1801 GCA_964618985.1 uncultured Chloracidobacterium sp. | reverse complement strand
GGCGGCTGGCTGCGCATATCGGCAGATTCTAAACAATATTTGAACACAACAGGCACCGGCGATCTCATTGTCCTGCAGCACAGCCCTGACATTTTGCCCGTGGTCGCCGGCGAATATTCTATCTCGCCCGAACTGCGATTGATTCTCGCCTCCCACACTCACGGCGGCCAGGTGTGGCTGCCGATATTGGGCAGAATGGTCGTGCCGTCAGGCTTTGGGCAAAAATACGCCTATGGTCATATTTTCGATAAGGGCGTGGACATGTGGGTGACAAGCGGCATTGGCACGAGCATCCTGCCGATCAGGTTTATGGTTCCGCCAGAGATCGTCGTGCTGACGATCCACTCAGAATAGAAATTCACCACAGAGAACACAGAGTATTGAATATCTTTCTTATCTCCGTGTTCTCTGTGTCTCTGTGGTGAATTTCTTAACGTAGCATCTTTTTTACGCGATCGAGATCACCGTCATTTTTTGCAGGCGTTAGTTTCAGTATTTTACACATCAGGTTATAGACCTCAACGTTTTCAAAAGGCTCAGCTACATAACCTTTTTTGAACGCCTTGCCGTGTGCAATAAACGTCGCCATCATCGACTGATACTTGTTGTCATAACCGTGTGCCCCGCGTGGACGGTCGAGGTCATCTAAGTTCTTGTACCAATCTTCGTAACGTTTGTGATTTGTGGTTATCCAGCCCTCTTCGCTTGAGCAAATTATCGGTGCGATGCGGTTTCCTTCATTGTAATGGAGGCGGGCGGGAATATTTTCTTTTTTCCAGCAAGTCGTGTGCGCAAGATTTTTGATCTTGTCAAATATCGCGTCGGTTTTGCCTTTATTAGGAAAGATCTGCACTATCTCGTTCGTCCATAAGATCTTTTCCGCCAAGTCAAAATCAAAGTAATCGTCGAGGAAAGTGGCGTTCTTAATATTAACGGCAGCCATGCCGTGATCCGCGACGATTATGACATTTACCTTCTTATCTATTTTGCGGGCTTTCAATCCGTCCATCAGCCGTTTAATAAAGGTGTCGGCTTCCCAAACGGCGTATTTTGTTTCCTCCGCATCCGGGCCAAATTCGTGTCCCACATCGTCAGTTATTGAAAAATACATCGCCAGCATTGTCGGACGTTTTTCAACAGGTTCGTCCAGCCAGCGAAGAACGTTATCAACGCGCATCGCGTTCGGGACCCTGCCGTTGTAGTTCCGCCAATAGGTCGGATACGTATTTTCGATCTTGGCTTCCGTGCCGACAAAAAAATACGACGCCGCACGCTGTCCCTGCTTTTCAGCCGTCACCCAGATCGGCTCGCCCCACCACCATTTCGGATCGCGGACCTTGTCACGATCGTCCATCTTAAAGACCTCGCCAAAATCATAAACGTTGTTCTCAACAATGCCGTGATGTTCAGGATAAAGGCCGGTCGCGATCGTGTAGTGATTCGGAAAAGTCTTTGTCGGAAACGAAGGTATCATCCACTTCGCCCGCACGCCGTCTTTCGCCAGAGCATTCAAAGTCGGCGGATGATACTTGTCCAGATAATCGTATCGAAACCCGTCAAGCGAAATAAGAATGACCGTCGGCTTGAGGTCTTTAACAGGCTGCTGTGCAGCAATTAAACCGACATTGCCGGCAACCAATACCAACACAAACAAAATGAAACGGGAAGTTCTAATGATCTTCATAAATTGTCTTCCTTGATCCGCATAAATCCGCTTCATCCGCCAAATCCGCGTTCAAAAAAACGATAATTACCCAATGCCGTTGACGACGATCTCCGACTTGATGGAGTTCGCGATGTA
>CAZUEI010000208.1:0-4300 GCA_964618985.1 uncultured Chloracidobacterium sp. | reverse complement strand
CCGTGCGCGGACGAAAAACGGAAAGGTCGGCCTTGCGGTCGCCGTCAAAATCGAACGGAACGGCCCGCATCTGCGCGACCGGTTCCAGTTTGAACGCAACGAGGTCGGTGGATTGTCCCGGAATATCAGATTCGCCCGCGACATACAGATTTCCCTGATCGTCTAGGAGCATCGTCTGCTGCGAAGTATGTGCCTGCCAACTGAGCAGAGCGTCCCCGCCGAAGAACGGGTTGCCAAAACGATAGGTCCAATTTTCTGTGCCGTCCGCCGCATATTTAATGACCTGAATGTCGGCGTTGGCAAATCCCTCGGACGTGATGCCGACGTAGATGTTTCCGTTGACGTCAAGCGTCATATTCGGGTCGCCGTCATAATCCTCGTCGCTTGGGCCGTCATAGGTCCGCACCCATTGGATATCGGCTTCCGAATTTAGCTTCGCCACAAACGAATCGGTGTTGTAGGTGAAATCGTAGAGCATTCCGGCCATGACAATGCTGCCGTCCGAGGTGAGCTTCATCGTCACCGGATTCTCTGACATCGTCGCGTCGATCGCACTCAGATCCTTTGTCCAAACGGCCTCACCGGTCGCTCCGTTTATCTTGTGAACGATCGGTATTGCCGTATCGACGAAATCATAAGTTTGACCCAGGACCAACACGTCGCCCGCCGCGTTGACCTCAAGTTCGTAACCTTCGTCCGAAACGTCGGTCGGCGAGTTGTAGCGATTGAGCCACATTTGATCGCCAGCCGCGTTGTATTTGATGGTGATGATATCCTCGCTGCCGCCGGCCATGCTGTTGTTGGAATAGCCCGTCACATAGACGTTGCCGTTCGTGTCGGTCTCAACTTCGTATGGGATCTCGCCGAAGCCGCTGGCGAAGCGTTTCGCCCACATCTGGTCGCCGTTCGAATCGAACTTAACGGTCGCGTAGTTGGCGAATGTTCCAATTCCCCATGAATATCCGGCAACATAAACGTGGCCGGCGGCGTCAACCTTTATCGACTGCGGAGAATCGTCGTAACCGGGATTTCCGCCATAGTATTTTGTCCAGACGAGATCGCCGTTAGTGTCGTATTTCAAGACGACAAAATCGTAGCTGTTGAGCGCGGGATTTCCTGCGTCCATGAAGTATGTGTAGCCGGCGAGATAGGCATTTCCGGCTTCATCCACGATCATGTCGCGAAGCGCGTCATTGTAATGTCCGGGGCCGTCAAACGTCCGAGACCAGACTCGGTTGCCGTTCGCGTCCGACTTGAACAATACAATGTCGGTGCCGGACGTATCGCCTGAATATGACGTTCCGCCGACATAGACGCTGCCTTGAGCGTCGCGTCCGATCATGCCGTTGTAATCAGCAAGCTGCGGGGTGTTGTCAAAATAACTCGACCAGGCTAACGTAGGCTGGTTGGCGGGCGGCGTCGGCGGGGGAGGCGGCGGCCCGACGGCTATGAAATTCCAGATCTCATCTTCGACGATCCCCTCCCAGATGACGTAAGGCGGATAGAATTCATACCCGTCGCGTGAAGGAGTCAACTGTTGACGGCTTCCCCAAGGGACATTTGCAAACAGATAATTGCCCATCTCATCGGTAACCACTGTCCGCGATGTCCCAAGGTCAAGGTCGTCAAGCGTCATCGTGACGCCGCTCATTCGCACGCCGTTCTGGTGGGTAACATGGCCCGAGATCATTACGTCCACCATGGTCCCGTCAGTTCGATGTTTGATCTTTCTATGGGTATTCCGACAATCGTCACGAAGAGGTCTGTCCGTGATCTTTACAAATTTAATTTGTGGGCTTTTTGCGTCAATGCACGGTATCTCCTGCGAGAATCCGATAGATGTAAATAAGAATAAGAAAAATGCAAATGATCCGGTGACCTTTGTCACGGATATTTGTTTGCGTAAATTAAGTTTCGACAAAAAATCAGTTTTCATTTTAGGCCTCCCTTGAAAATTGAAGACGGGAGATCGTATTAAAAAAATGTCGTCAATTTATATCGCCGTCTATATCACTGTGTCCTGCTACGTCCAAAAAAGACGCGGTTGCGGCACCTGGCTTTCAAAAAACCTTGTCAAAAGCGTGCGATGCAACAACATCCCAATGCAAAATATGTGCCTATCGATCAAGTAGATCACTTGATCCGTTTAGCCTAATATTGCACGGACCAGGAATTATCAGTTCTGCTAATTTGTTCAGTTAATAGGTGCCAAATGCGAAAAACTTCGCGGAGAAGCGCGAAGTTTTGCGGATATTACTTTTGTCGTGTCGGGCTATTTCGATTGGTCCTCTTTCATCAGTCGGGCGACGTGGAATATGTAATGAATGCCGGAAAATACGGCAAAGGCGGCGACGGTAGTGTAAACGGTCGGCAGGTAAAAGCCTCGGAGGTCGGGCCAGACGGCGGCTACGAGAATGAGGATTACGCCGGTGACCTGGACGAAGGTGCTCGCTTTGCCGAGCCACGACGGTTGGAAACCGCGAAAGCCAGTCATGACGTTGATCGCTCCGGCGACAGCGATGATAGCGATGTCGCGGCCGATGACCGCCGCAGTGACCCAGAACGGTACAGGGAGATGACGGCCGGGACTGAGCATTCCGGGGATCGTGATCATTATAAAGGCGGTCGTCATCAGCAGTTTGTCGGCTATCGGGTCGATGATCGTACCCAATTCCGATTCCTGCTTCATCCTGCGAGCGATAAATCCGTCGATGCCGTCCGAGACGCCGGCGATCGTAAAGACGGCAAGCGCCCAGCCTTCTTTTTGGTAAACAAGCAAAATGGCAAAAACCGGAATTAATCCAATGCGCAAAAACGTCAATAAGTTGGCGATCGTAAGAATCTTTGTGGAAATTTGAGGGTCGCTCATTCGGCGCAGCGCAACTCCAAAAGCGAGATCTCGGGCGGACACTGATACCGCATAGGAACTACAACTGTCCCAATGCCGCGCGTGATATAGATCTGTGAATTACTGCTTTTGTGCAGGCCGGCTTTTAGCTTTCGCTGGGGTAGAATGCGTTTTTCGGGATTGCGAACTTTTATCTGGCCGCCGTGAGTGTGGCCGCTGAGCGTGAGGTCGACGCCGACCCGGGCTGCTTCGCGGAAGATGATCGGGTTGTGGGCGAGAAGAAGTTTCATTTCGTCGGGAAACGAGCCGCGAAGCGCCGCAGGTACATCAGTCTTGCCGACCATATAATCGTCAACTCCGGCGAGCCAGAATGAGCCGCGTTTTGTTTCGAATCTGAAGCCTTCGTTGATGAGGACGTTTATTCTTTCACCTCGAAAAAGGTGCGTGACAAGATCGGCGTCGGTCCAATGGTCGTGGTTGCCGAGGCAGGCGTAGATGCCGTGTTTTGCCTTTAGCTTGCCAAGTTCAGCGGCGACCGGCGGTATGAATTCGCGGTGGTGCGAAACGTAGTCGCCAGTGAGCAGAAAGATGTCAGGCTTTAAGCGATTGGCAACTTTTACGGCGCGTTTGATGTGATCGAGGCTCGTGAATGGGCTGTGATGCGTGTCCGAAAGCTGGATGATCTTAAAGCCGTCTAGTTTTGGCGGCAAGCGATCAAGATAGATCTCGACGTGTTCGAGCGAGAGGCTGTTCGCTTCATCCATCGCGAGCTTTGCCTTTTTTGACCAATTGCCGGCGAGCTTGCGGATCGGCGCTTCGCTCGCGACGTATTCGTTGATGCGTTGAGATAGTTTTACACGTTTGGCGGCGGTGTTATCCATGGAAGGTAATACGATTATATCGCCTTGGCCGTGAGATTACAAAGATGTTACCTTGAGGAACTTTCGTTTGCCCACCTGGAATATAACGCCTTCTGTGTTGATAACGATGTCCGAATTCGACGCGGTGGCCTTTTCGCCATTTACCTTTACGCCGCCCTGTTCGATCAGGCGGCGGGCTTCGCCTTTTGATGCGGCGAGACCGGTTTCAGCGAGCATGTCGGCGAGTTTGTAAACGCCCGCGGCGATCTGTTTTTCTTCGATCTCATCCGGAATTTCTTTTTGCACAAAACGGCGATTGAAGTCTTCTTCGGCGGCGTCAGCTTCCGATGCAGAATGGAAATCTTTGATGATCAGCTTTGCGAGGTTTACCTTTACATTTCGCGGATTTTCGCCCGATTCAATTTGAGATCTCAGATCTGAAATTTGAGATGGTGAAAGGTCGGTCAATAATTCGTAGTACTTCCACATCAGATCGTCGGAGATCGACATTACTTTGCCGAACATCTCATTCGCGGACTCGGTGATGCCGATGTAATTATTGAGCGACTTTGACATTTTGTTAACACCGTCG
>CAZUEI010000207.1:0-4334 GCA_964618985.1 uncultured Chloracidobacterium sp. | reverse complement strand
ACGCCGGAGAGATACGACTTCTTACTTATTGGGAAAATTATGAAGCCAAAACCGCCCTAAGTCAATAACTTATGCCATTAAACGGGTATTTCAGTATCAGGCTGTAACCTCCTTTACACCGATGCAGATGGCTTGCTGTTGCCGCCAATGCTGAGAAACCTTCTCCTCCCTCGGGTTAGGTAGGCATAACCGAGACAAGCATAATTGAACAACAGAAAAATTCAGACGCGGCCGAGGGACCAAATCCCTCGGCCCATTCTTTGTTGGATCCCAAACATTATGAAAACCTTGATGCTTGCATCGATCGACCCGCTCGAAAATGGTAAGTCAATTCGCTGAACTTATGATCTGAGCGACCAGTTTTTTGACCAATTGTTCTCGTTCAGCCAATCTGCCGACAACGGCTATTTCGCTGCCTAACGGCACGTTATTTTTTATCAGGATAACCGAGATCTTCAGGGTGTCGCCATCGACGGTGTAGTCGCCGGTCGGGAGAATGGCGTCGGTCATCTCGTCGGCTTCTACAAAGACGATTTTGCTTGTTTCGCCTCGAACGCGGATATAGCTTGCGTCGCGAAGTTGCGATGCCAGCATCTGTGTCAACCTTAGATTGTCGAATCGCAGGGTGGAGTTTCGCAAACTCGGCCGCAGGATCAGCGGCTTCGGACTAGATATAACGATCTGCTTTTGTTCATCGACTGTGAATTTGCCGATGTCGAAACTCGCTGAGTTGTCGGGCGTGATTATCAACGGCTGCTGGATGCCGCCGATGTTTTTTGCCATTGTCGGCACCATCTCCTGTGCATAGCCAAATAGTTGGCTGACATCGGCGAACTGCCCCTCGCGGAGTTTTGCGCCCTTCATCGCCTGTAGCAGCGAATACGTCAGCAGGCCCTGGCCGTATTGACTTGCTTCGTAGCTGACGGCGTCGGCCGATGCGCCCATCAGGACAAAAAAACCGGTGTTGTCCTTGAGACGCTCGATCGCACGCACCTGATCGGACGGCAGGTCGCGTTTGGCGACAAGCGAATTGCTCAAAGCCCCGGCCGCACAAGTATCGAGAACAAGCACCTGCTTGAGCGCCTTGTTCTGTTTCATCAGATCTTTTAGCTCTTCGGATGAGATCGTCATCGCGGCGCGCGAATTCTCGACCGCCAGCACAGTCTTATCGGTTGTTGTCGCTTCCTGCGTGAGATATAAATAGGTGTCGCCGCCGGCCTGATTCGGATTTTGATTGAGATTTAGGGAAACGCCGTGGCCGGCGAGATAGACGATAAAAACATCGTTCGGCGTGGCTCCCTTGAAGTCGTCGAACGCCTTTTGGAAATCACTCTTTGTTGCGGTGGACACCTTGACGTCCGCGGATGAGAACTTCGCATCCGTTTTATCGCCATTACTCGTCAGCAGCCTCAGGTGAAACTTGCTCGCATCGCCGAGCAACTTTACCGCACCGATCTCAAGCGCCTTTGCAAACACCTCGGCATCCCTGGCCGCAAAGCCGAGCTTCAAATAATCGCCAGTATATTCCGAAATGCCGCCGACAATAGCATAGACATTCGGCGTCTCCACCTGTTTCTTACCATTGCCTACATAGACGATCTCCGATCCGCGCGTGCCTCTGTTGGTGAGCGATCCCGACGCATTACGTGCAATGACCTCGATCTTGTTTTCTCCGCCATCGATCAGCGGAGCGCCTTTCAGGCTGATCTTCAGAGTTATTTCTTTAACATTCGCGTCAAATTTCCTGGGGCGGGCATCTTTTACAAACTCCTTGCCATTTACAAGAACCTGCACCTGCCCGATACCGCCGCCGCGATTTGTGAGTTTGACCGCCAGGTCCTTTTGCCCCTGCTTCGGCTGTGCAATTTCTACCGCCGGGAACAGGTCTTTTTCCGAAAACAACTCAACCTTTGGCAGCGGCTCGCCTTTGAAGATCTTCTGCAGCAGACCGGGGACATAATAAACATCCTTCATCTGGTCTAATGAAACCATTTCCTGCCCGATCGTATATCTGATCAATTTTCTACCGTCCGGCGACGCATCGAATAAACCATCCGGTGTGACAACAACCCAATCTTTTTCATCCAGAGCAATTAGGCTTGCTAACTGGTTTCCGCCGTTTATATCCCATAAATTCACCTTTCCATCAACACTTCCGGCTGCCAGTGTCTTGCCGTCAGGACTGAATTTGAATGCGCCTGTAGCGCCCTTGATCGATCTTAACTCCTGCCCTGTAACCACATCCCATAACCTGATCCCGAAGCTATATTCAGCAGCCGCAATATTCTTACCATCAGGGCTAAATGCAACTGGATGGACAAATCCCGTATTCCCCTTGAAAGTTTTCAACTCATTTCCAGTAGCCACATCCCACAACTTTATAGTTTGCAGCTTTGTAGTCGGGTCGTAAGTTGTACCAGCCCGCGTCTTGCCGTCAGGACTGAAAACCCAACGTGAAGAGCCTTTCAAAGTTTTTAAGACCTGGCCCGATGCTACATCCCACAGCTTGTCTCCGCCGTCCATGGTGCTTACCAATGTCTTGCCGTCGGGACTGAATACGAGGCTGAAAACACCCCAGATGTTTTTCCCATCGTGTGAATCACCTTTTAAGGTTGCTAATTCCCGTCCTGAAGCCACGTCCCACAACCTGATCGCATTGTCAGACCCTCCGCTTGCCAGAGTCTTGCCGTCAGGACTGAACGCAACCGAGTACACGCCGGCATAATAATAGTATGAAACTTCTGTAGAGGCGTGACCCTTTAGGGATTTCAGTTCCTGCCCTGAATCCAAGTCCCACACGTTGACCGTGTTATCGTTATTACCGCTGGCCAGCATCTTTCCGTCAGGACTGAAAGCGATGCATAAAACATCCGCTTTGAGAGTTTTCGAAAGCTGACCCGAAACTAAATTCCACAACCGTATGGTTTTGTCTTTACCGCCGCTTGCGAGCGTCTTGCCATCAGGACTGAACGCGGCGACCCTAACCGCACCTGCGTGGCCTGTAAGGGTTCTCAATTCCAAACCCGACGCAACATCCCACAATAATATTGATCGATCGTGACCACTCGCTATCGTTTTTCCATCAGAACTAAATGTAATTGCATATGACCCTTCATAAGCATTGCGGTGACGGCTCTTAAAAGTTTTTAACTCATTTCCGGTAGCGACATCCCAAAACTTGATAGATTCCAACATAGTAGTCGAATCGTAACCTGTGGCCGCCAACGTCTTGCCGTCAGGACTAAATGCGAAAGAAACATGACCTTCATTGAAGGTCTTCAATTCTTTTCCCGATACCATATTCCACAGTTTGATAGCGGATTTAGAAGATTTGTCAACGTATCCGATAGCGAAAGTTTTTCCATCAGGACTGAGTGCCGTCGAGTGATAAAACTTTGAAGGAAATGTTAGAGATCTCAGTTCTTGCCCGGAACCGACATCCCAAAACTTGTATGTATCATCACTTACACTCGCATTCGCAAGAAGTCTTCCATCGGATGTAAACACAATGCAATTAACCTGGGCATATATTTTGAAGGTTTTTAATTCCTCGCCTGAAGCTACATCCCAAAGCATTACTGAACTGTCCGAATTTTCAGCTCCAGGCGTTATTCCTTCAACGCCGCCTGCAACTGTCTTGCCATCAATACTGAAAACAATATCTGTAACAGCGCCCGATTTGACCGCTAAAGTTTTCAACTCGCGTCCCGAGGCCACATCCCACAACCCGATGGCACCTCCCCGGGCCGCACTTGCCAGCGTTTTGCCGTCCGGACTAAATACGACTGGCGAATACCCTTTTAATGTCATCAATTCCTGACCGGAAGTTACATCCCACAACTTGATTCCGCCGCCATCGCTTGCACTCGCCAATGTTTTCCCATCCGGACTAAACGCAACAGACACGACGCGAGCGGAATGCCCGGTAGAAACATAAATCTCCGGTTTTTCTTGTGAAAACGCCGTCAGCACTGTCAGGCACAGTAGAGTGACTAACAGGGGCAATCTGGTTTTTAATGCGCGGGTGTTGGTCTTTATGTGTGGTGTCGGATCAAAAAAGCCGCCACTCAAGAGAAATCTCAAAATCGGTTTTATAGGCAAGTTTTGCATCTTCCGGGACCTTCCCACTATTCAGTGACCGATCTCACCAAAAAAGTTACAGCTACACATTGCTTTATGACAGAATAGCCGATTTTTCGACAATTTCAAGAATAAAGCGTTCCTTTCTGTAACCTTTTTCACCGTAGTTGCACTCGGCTGTGTGGGGGTTGAAATGTAGCCTTCACAAAAGAAAAAAATAAACTTTAGGAGAATAAAAAAATGAAAAAACTTGC
>CAZUEI010000206.1:1354-4348 GCA_964618985.1 uncultured Chloracidobacterium sp. | reverse complement strand
CCATTATTTGCTAGAACCCCTAACATCGGATCAAACCCCAGAATATTCCCCGTAATTGTTCCGGTTATCGTCGTCCCATTGAGAGTCTCGATAAGATTCCAACCCAGCGAATTTAATGTTCCGAAAAAATCGGGAGATGCGTTGACCGCCAGATTATCCGCAAATATAGAGTTCCTGGAAGTGACCGTACCGCCGTTGTAGAGTCCGCCTCCAGCATCAGCGGCATTATTTTTTGCGACAGTCGAATTTATTAAATTCATTGTGTTGCCAGAGCCGTTATAAAGCCCGCCTCCGCTCGTTGCAGTCGCAGAATTATTTGAGATCGTGGTGTTTATTAGGTTCGTCGTGCCGAATCCGGCATTGCTTATACCTCCACCGCCCACGACACCCGCGGAACTATTTCCACTAATAGTTGAAGCGGTGATCGTGATGAATCCGCCATCATTATAGATCGCCCCGCCATTTCCCGAGACGCTGTTTCCAGATAAGGTCGATCTATTGATAGTTACACTCGTATGAGCATTCAGTATGGCGCCTCCGCTATTAGTTCCACCAATATTGCCGCTCACAATGGAATCGTTGATCGTTAAGGAGCCGTCGCTGTATATGCCGCCGCCACCAGTACTGCTTGAGTTGTTAGATACTGAGGAATTCAAGACACGCACGACGCCGGACGTATACACTCCGCCTCCACGGCCGGAACTTACCGTGTTGTTAGTGACCAACGTATTTTTAATTATTAGAGAGCTAAAGGCCGAGGAAAAAACACCGCCCCCGCCCCCTCCGCTCTGCGGAGCGTTTAACGCAATGACGGAGTCGGCCACAGACAGATGACCAAAATTAGTCAGGCCTCCGCCGCTCCCTGAAGCCGGTCGACCATTCCTGATCGTTATTGCCGAGATCTTCGCGTAAACACCACTATCTACTCTAGTGACACGACTCAGGTCATTACCCGAGATAGCGAGTTGTGAACTTCCCGTGCCCTTTAGAAAAATGGTTCCCCCATTACTGGCAACGGTTAGTTCTCCGAGAGCGAGGATTATCGTTTGACTGGTGGAGAATACAACCGGATCGAAAACAATTGCTCTGTCGGGTGCAGTCGTCAGGGGGGCGATAGATGCCGCCGCCAAAGCCTCTCGCAGGGAACAGTCCGAATCACAAAATCCGTCGTTTGTATCCGATATTTTGGTAACAACAAATGATGTCAATTGTTGTTCGTAGGCTCCAATATCGGGCAGAAGGATACCATCAAGATCGCCGTCTTGAGGCCGCGGAATGTCCCGCTGGTCGGTTGTCGGAAAATTATTGGGATCTCCAGCATCGATCGCGGGACTCCTTGGCTGGAGTGCAATCGTATCGGTTCCTCCACCGTTATTCCGGAGTGCAATTAGTTGCGGATCTTCGCCCAGAATATTGCCCGTCGTTGTACCGGTTATATTTGCGCCCGTTACATTTTCGATCAAATTGTAGCCCTGTGACGCTACATCACCAAAAATGTCCTTAGCAGTACTGTTATTCGCGGAATTATCGGCAACGATCGTATTTCTCAGGTTGATCACCCCGGTAGCGGTTCCGCTGCCATTTCGAATACCGCCTCCGCCGGACGAACCCGTCTGATTGTTAACGACAGTGCAATTGGTCATGTTTATGACTGCACTTCCAAACTGCATTCCGCCGCCGCCCGTGGACTGAGATGTTGTAGTTTGATTGCCCGCGATCGTTGTGTTCACCAAATCAACATTTCCGCTTCCGACAAAGATAGCTCCGCCGCCACCTGTGCCCGTATTATTTGTAAGAGCCGCATTGGTAATAGTGACCTGGGCTTGACTGATGTATGCGCCCCCGCCGAAAGAGGAAAAGTTGCCCGAGATAATCACATTTGTAAGCGTGTAACTGCCGCTATTACCGCGCAGTGCCACACCTCCACCGAAAGTACTATTAGTTGCTGAGTTATTTACAATACTAGAATCGGTCAAAACGGCTGTTCCATTATTTGAGCTAATACCGCCGCCGCCCGTCCCGCCGTTCGATGTATTTCCACTTATAGTAGTGCGAGAAAGGTCGAGTATCCCGTTCGATCTGTTATGGATCCCCCCACCGTCAGCGCCGGAATTTCCATTGATCGTGGAATCTGTTGCTGTCAAACTCCCGCCTTCATTCCAAATTCCTCCGGCAGTTCCTCCACCGGTGGTAAAATTATTATTCACGGTCGAATTCGTCAGGGTCACGCTGCCATTATAATTATGGATCCCGCCGCTGCTGACACCTGAATTGCCGTTGATAGAGGCGTTGTTGATAAACGCCATTGCTCCATCATAATTGTATAGGCCTCCTCCGACTCCGAAATTGCTTGTAACGGTTGTGGCATTTAGCGTAAGCGTATGGCCTGGTCCTTCGTTCGAAATTCCGCCTCCCCTATTAAATCCCATAGAATCCACGGAATTGCCCGTCACGGCACAACTGTTCAGCGTAAGATTACCTTGGGTGAAAATTCCACCTCCATTGGCAGTGAGCGATAATCCGCCGGAGACCTTTAACCCCGTTATTGTTACGATCGCATTCGTGGCAATTGAGATCACTCGGCTCTGATTATTTCCGCTAATGGTGAGGATGTTTGACCCTGTTCCATTGATCGTCAGACTCCCATTGTTTGCGATCGTAAGTTGAGTGCCTCCGAGAATGATCGTTTGTGCACCGCTAAATACCGTCGGATCAAAATCTACGATATCGTCGGTCGCAATGGCATTTGCGGCGGTCAGTGCCTCGCGCAGACTGCAATCTGCATCGCAGACTCCATCGTTCGTATCGGCAGTTTTATTTACTACGAAAGTTGCGGCGCTCACTGCGAGGCTTCCGCCGAATACTACCAAAAGCAGTAGTGAACAATGAATAAACGATTTGAAGGTTGTCATTTGAACTTTCGTGATTATATGCCTATGCAAGATACGGATGCAAGGAAAATCACCCTCATGCAAGTTTGACAAATTGTTGCAT
>CAZUEI010000206.1:0-1254 GCA_964618985.1 uncultured Chloracidobacterium sp. | reverse complement strand
AAAACGCACGGTAACAAAGTTGTCTTGTCAGTTAATGACGAAGGCCGCGGCATTCCGGCCGAGATGCGCGAGCGGGTGTTCGAGAAGTTTACACGACTGAATAATGAACGCGTGACCGGACTCGGGCTTGGTTTAGCAATCGCGCGAAGAATAGTGGAAACGCAGAACGGGACAATTGATATTAAAGAAGGTGTCAACGGCAAAGGCACAAGGATCGTCCTTACGTTCCCGACGGTATGAACGAGCGTCAAAAAGTTTTAGTTGTCGATGACGAGGCGCAGATAACGCGGACTCTGCGGCACAGTCTGGGCGCGCACGGATACGACATTCGAACGGCGGCGGACGGCTTTGCGGGCCTCGATACTTTTAACGATTGGCATCCCGACCTGATAATCACCGATCTGCAAATGCCCGAAATGGATGGGCTGGAATTTTGCCAGGAAATTCGCAAGCTGTCGCAGGTACCGTTGATCGTTCTTTCTGTTCGCGGCGATGAACGGACGAAGGTCAAGGCCCTCGACGCCGGTGCCGACGATTATGTGACAAAGCCTTTTGGCATCGATGAACTGCTCGCGCGCGTTCGCGCGGCACTGCGGCGCTCGCCATCTAACGGTGATGTGGAAAATGAAATACTAGAAGAAGGCGACTTCAGCATCGACCTCGCAAAGCACGTTGTCCTTGTTCGCGGCAGCGAAGTTCGTTTTACTCCAAAAGAATTTGACCTGCTTGTCTATCTGTTTCGCAATCGCGACAAAGTTTTGAGTCACCGCGCGATCCTCGGTGCGATCTGGGGCGGCGAATTTACCGAGCAGACCGAATACCTGCGCGTCTTTGTAGGCCAGCTACGAAAAAAGATCGAGCAGGACGCTTCGCAGCCTCGCTACATCCTCACCGAGCCGTGGATCGGCTATCGTTTTCTCACATCTCAGGCCTGAAAGCGTTTTTACAAAATCTTTATAAACCACTTACGCAACTCTTAGATTCAGCTCGATAGACTCAGGTCATGAGGATCGAGACCGAGATCAAAAGACATGAAATCACGAAGCCGAACGCCCTCAAAATGCGTGGGCGTCTGCGCCAGTTTATTCTGCGTCCGATGGTCTGCGCGGTCTGCGCGGCTCTCGGTATCTTTGGCGGACTGTCATCACTTTTTATTGGTCTTGTTTGCGTGCTTATCCACGCCGTGTTTGCGGGCGACCGCGCCTTCGACCGCGTCGGCACAATTCTGCTGATCGTTGCCATACCGATGATCCT
>CAZUEI010000205.1:1527-4373 GCA_964618985.1 uncultured Chloracidobacterium sp. | reverse complement strand
AACAGATCGAGGCTATAATGAATGTCAAAAAGTTATGAAAACAGCAGCCGCAATGAAAAAAGAAACCGTAACGCCACGGAAAGCTAATGCCAGAGCGACCCGAAAAACCGATGTCGATCAGCTTTGCATCAACACGATCCGCACGCTTTCGCTTGATGCGATACAAAAGGCAAATTCCGGGCATCCTGGATTGCCGCTTGGGATGGCGCCGGCGGCTTATGTGTTGTGGACAAAGTTCTTGAGACATAATCCGAAGAATCCAAAATGGTTCGGTCGGGACCGATTTTTGTTGTCGGGCGGTCACGGTTCGATGCTGATCTACTCACTGCTTCATTTGACGGGGCACGACCTGTCAATGGACGAAATAAAACGCTTTCGCCAACTTCATTCAAAGACGCCGGGGCATCCGGAGAATATTCTTACGTCCGGCGTTGAGGTGACGACCGGGCCGTTGGGACAAGGGTTTGCCAACGGCGTCGGGATGGGCATTGCGCAGGCTCATCTCGCTGCGAGGTTTAATAAACGAGGGTTTCCTGTTGTCGATAATTACATTTACAGCATCTGTTCCGACGGCGACCTGATGGAGGGCGTCAGCTACGAAGCGGCCAGTCTAGCCGGGCATCTAAAACTCGGCAATCTGATCTATCTCTATGACGATAATCAGATCACCATCGACGGCTCGACCGATCTGGCATTTACCGAGGACAGGACTAAGCGGTTTGTCGCCGCCGGTTGGCACGTTTCCGAGGTCAAGGACGGCAACGACCTGAAGGCGATCGAGGCGGCGATAAAGGAAGCTCAAAAGGTCAAGGACAAGCCGTCACTGATCCGCGTCAAGACGATCATCGGCTTTGGAATGCCAAAGCAGGGTACTAGCAAGGCCCATTCTGACGCACCCGGCGCGGACGCTGTCCGCGAGACGAAACGCAACCTTGGCTGGCCTGAAAACAGGTCCTTCTATATTCCCAAAGAGGCTCTCGCACGTTTCCGTGAAGCGGTGAAGGCGGGAGCAAAACGGGAAAAAGACTGGGAAGCATTGGTCAAAAAATACGAAAAGGCAAATCCTGCTCTTGGTGACGCGTTCAAACAGATCCGTGCCGGAACACCGCCCGCGGGTTGGGAAAACAGCCTGCCAAAATTCGACGGAGTTGCTGCCGCCGCGACCCGTGCTTACAGCGGGGAAGTAATAAATGCTATTGCGGATGCGGTCCCACAGCTTATCGGAGGTTCGGCTGACCTCAAGCCCTCGAACAACACCTACATAAATTCGTCCGCCGATATACAGGCGGGCCGTTACGAGAACCGCAACATCCACTACGGCATCCGCGAACATGCGATGGCCGCGGCGATGAACGGCATGGCTCTTTTCGGCAGCGTGATACCGTTTGGCGGAACGTTTCAGACATTTTCAGATTACAATCGCCCGGCGATACGGCTTGCTGCGCTGTCGCATATTCAGACGATCTTTGTTTTCACTCACGATTCTATCGGCCTCGGCGAAGACGGCCCGACACACCAATCCGTCGAGCACCTTGCCGCTCTGCGCGCGATTCCAAATCTCGCCGTAATCCGCCCCTGCGACGCGCACGAAACACGCGAAGCTTGGCGCGCTGCCTTAAAAAGTGCAAAGGCCCCGACCGTTCTCTCGCTATCGCGCCAAAAGGTCGCGCTTATCGACCGCAAAAAATACGCGGATGCGAAGGGGTTGCAAAAAGGCGCATATATTTTGGCTGAGGCGGAAACAAAGGCAGGCAAAGCAACCACGCCGAAACTCATTCTTATTGCAACCGGCTCAGAGGTCGGTCTCGCGATGGACGCACGAGCGCGATTAAACGCCGAAGGAACGCCGACGCGTGTTGTCTCAATGCCGTGCTGGGAATTTTTTGACGCTCAGACGGACAAATACAAACAAGAAGTCTTGCCCTCTAAGGTCACTGCCCGCCTCGCTATCGAGGCCGGCGTCTCACAAGGCTGGCATAAATACGTCGGCGACAAAGGCGATACGCTCTGCGTTGACCGCTTTGGAGCATCGGCTCCGGCGGAAGACGTTTTTCGTGACTATGGCTTTACAGTCGAGAACGTCGTTAAAAAGGCAATGGCCTTGACATAAGTTACTGATCAGATCTTTTGATCACATTCCCGTTCTTCATCACGAACGTAACCTTTTTGAGCGTGTCGATCTTCTCCAAAGGATTATCCGTCACAGCGATAATATCTGCCGCAAGGCCTTCGCGAAGTAAACCGCGCTCTTTTTCGACACCCATAAGTCTTGCTGCGGTTATCGTCATTGCTTTAAGAATCTCACGTGGCGGAACTCCTGCCTCGACCCACGGATCGATTCCCATTATCGTCTCGGTGCCGCGAGTTTGGCCGGGGCGTTGGTCGATCACGTCGGTGCCGTAGGCCATCGTCACGCCGATCTTGTATGCCCTTCGCAAACGGTCAACCCATTGCTTGTGGGCTTTGTCGTTTGTTCTCAGTGCCAGATAGTCTGTGCCGACCAGAACGACACCGTTGCGTTTTGCAATTTCCAGAACTTCGTCTGTCATATCAAATCCATGCTCGATCGAGGCGACGCTGGCCAACGCCGCATTGCGTGCTCCCGGGAGTGTCCAGCAATGTGCGGCGAGCTTAACACCGGCTCGAGCCGCCTCGTCTATCATGAACTTAATGTCCTCTACCGAGTAGATGTATTGCTGATCGTCAACCACGATCTTTATTACCGTGGCGCCGTAGTGGATATTCTCGCGGATCGCCTTCACCATTTCGTCTCGCGTGTCGGCATAAAAATATTCCGGCTCGCCGAGTTTCTGTTTGTCCGGCTGCATCTGAAATTGCCCGCCATA
>CAZUEI010000205.1:0-1427 GCA_964618985.1 uncultured Chloracidobacterium sp. | reverse complement strand
TCGGTCAAAAACGCCGTTGCTGGCTTGACGGCCAAGCAAGCCGCTTGGAAGCCCGACGGCGCCGACAACTCGATCTGGGAAGAGGTCAATCATCTCATCTTTTGGAATGAGCGCTGGATAAAGCGTTATCGCGAAGAGCTGACTTATCCTGAGGACATCGAGAACACCGGCACGTTTCTGTCGGATGAAACTGACTGGAAAGCGACTTGTAAAAAGCTCTATGCCGTGATGGACGAGTGGCGCGAGATATTAGATGAGATCACCGACGAAAAACTTGCTTCACCCGTCAACGATCAATATACAGCGCCGTGGCGCTCGCCGCTCGCGCAGCAAAATATCCACAACGCCTACCACACCGGCCAGATCGTCCTGCTCAGAAAGCTGCAGGGAAGCTGGGACCCGTCAAAAGGCGTCTCGTAATGTTGTCTGAGGCGCAGCTAACGGCGGGTAAATACCGATAGAACAGCAAGAATGAATCCGACGACATCTACACCGAATCGTACCGAGTGAAACAAATACCAGCGATTTGCGATCTCCAGCCAATTTGCCGGCGGGGAACTTACCGTCCAAGTATCTATTGCATCAAGAAGCGGAATATTGCCAAAGCGTGTGATCAACCCGCCGATGAGAAAGCACGTTCCCGCAGCCGCAAGAAGATAACACGTGCGGCGATCAGCCCTATTAAGGAAAGCCGCCAGAAAATTCACCACAGTTGCCGAGATCAGCATGGCAAACAAAGGAGTTCCGATGTGATGTATCGCATACTGCATCTTTTCAGTAAAAAAAGCAGCGCCCATGTCGTTGGCGCAGTAATCAAACGAAACAACATACTGGCCCCCCGTTATAATTCCGGCTAAACATATAGCGAGAAAGTGAATGCATCGTTGTAACATACCTTAACTCCTTTTGCGGAAAGATCTGACGCCAACAAATTGTCACCCTTTGCTGTTTTTGTCAAGATTGTCTGAGCACGCAAATGAAGGCCGTGAAATGGTTTCATCTCATCTTTGGCGGCGGTGTTGATCAGCCAGTCGCAAAAATATTGACCACTAATGCAATTATATGCTATACTTGCAACGCATGAAATTTGGCTTAATGAATGAAATGTTTACTATCACAGGCGAGACCGAAAAAGGTTTGGGACACGTGGGACACTCGGGACATTTGGGACACCCGGGACACCTGGGACAGGCAAAACGATGTAACTATTTAATAATAAGTGGGTTAGCTGTTCCAGCAGTTTTTGATGTGTAACAAACTGTAATAATCTGTAACACATTGTATATATTTTGTGTTACAAACGAGGCCTTGAAATTTGCTCGCAGAGTGGGAGAATCCGCTGTTTGCTATATTATTTAGATAATGAGTAGTGTTTACAAGAATTTGACCGAAACCCAGCAGTTCGCCTGTCGCGTGATCGCCGACCA
>CAZUEI010000204.1:0-4381 GCA_964618985.1 uncultured Chloracidobacterium sp. | reverse complement strand
GATCTCGCTTACTGACTTCTCTTCCGATCGGGCTTTTTGGAATGTACGGTTCATGCGGTCGATGGCCCAGAAAAGATTTACCGCCGTTGGCCGCGTCTTGCCCAAAACATCGCTGACGAACTCGACTTCGTCCGCAAGATCGTCGATATTTGTCCCGACAAAATTCTTTGCTCCGAGCGCGACGCCATACGCAGCCGAAACGCCTATCGCCGGGGCTCCGCGAACGACCATGTCCTTGATACCGGCGGCGACTTCGTCGTAGGTCTTGAGCATCAGCCATTTTTCCGTCGTGGGCAGCAGCCGCTGATCGAGCATTGCCACGCCTTCGTCGGTCCATTTAACAGGGATAATGTCGAGTTTCATGTAGTTTCTTTCGTCTCCGCGAAATTTCCGATTATACCGAACCGTCGTTGGAATGTGAATGACGCTCACATTTATAAAACTTTCGGCCGCTATCTTTCGTTTTTGTCAGCATGAAGATCGAACATATTCTCGATGACCTGCATGTCGCGTTGACCCGCCGATGGTGGACGCAAATGTTTACGGCATTTACTCGATGTTTGCTGGCGGTGGCTTTTATCCCGCCGAGCATACCGAAGATACTGCATAAGCCGTTCACGATCCTGCCCGATTCAAATCCGGTCGGGCATTATTTCAACGCTTTGATGGACACAGGGTTTTATTACGAGTTCATCGGCTGGTCGCAGATAAGCGCGGCGATCTTGCTGTTAATTCCACGTACATCGCACATCGGGGCATTGATGTTTTTTCCGATCATCGCGAATATTGCGGTGCTGACCTGCTCGGTCGGCTTTGCGGGCACGTGGCTGCTGACGATCTTTATGTGTCTCGCCGCCGTTTATCTGGTCGCGTGGGAATATGACCGTCTCAAACCGATCATCTTTTACAACCGCGAAGCGCAGCCGCGCAAATTTCGTTATCAGTTCCTGACGATCCCGATCTTCTTTGCCGTTGGCGGAGTAGTCATGAGTGTTTTATGGTGGATGATCCGGCTCGGGAACTTCTCTGATTATTTTCGTGTCGGTGTCGGATTGACCATTATCGGTGCAATATTTGGGCTGGTCGTTGCATTACATTACCGATTTATGCCGGTCGGCCATTTGGAAGCCTCAAAAATGATCGAATGACCGCAGCATTTAAAAGTTGATACTCCGCCTCATTTCGTTTATATTCGTTTGATACTTTCCGATTTGATTTAACGCATTTATGACGGAGGCCTCGACCGATATCGCAACACAAGCAGTAAACCCGCAAACAGAAACAAACTTTAGAACAGATTTTGAACTCAGACGCGAGCTGCCCGAACAGCTGAGGGCGCTCGAAGAGATCTCGGCAAATTTCTACTGGTCGTGGCAGCCGGAGGGCGTTGCACTTTTTCGCGACCTCGACCCGGCGCTCTGGGAAAAATGTGAACAAAACCCTCGACTGTTGTTAAAGACGATCAGCGATCTGCGGTTGTGGCAAAAGGCTGCGGACGAAGATTATGTCCGGCGCGTGAAAAACTTCAATGAGCGTTTTCAACAGTACGTCGCAACGAACCACGAACCACGAACTTCGAAGATCGCTTATTTCTGCGCCGAATATGGTGTCCACAATTCCCTGCCAAATTACTCAGGCGGACTCGGCATTTTGGCGGGCGATCATCTCAAATCTGCGAGCGACCTTGATCTGCCGCTGACGGCTGTCGGGCTGCTTTACCGGTACGGATATTTTCGGCAGAACATTCGTCACGACGGCTGGCAGGAGGAAGCGTATCACGACGTATTCGAGTCGGAACTTGCGTTGACTCCGGTCACTGATTCCGATGGAAATCGTATAACAGTTTCGGTTCATATTCGCGGCCGCGAGGTCGTCGCCCAGGTTTGGCTCGCACGCATCGGTCGCATTTCGCTTTATCTGCTTGATTCCAACGTGTCTCAAAACAGCGATGTTGACCGGCTCATTACCGGACATCTCTACGGCGGCGATACCGAGACGCGTATCGTGCAGGAAAAAGTGCTTGGCATCGGCGGCGTGCGACTGCTTAGAAAGCTCGGCGTCGATCCGTCAGTTTTTCACTTGAACGAGGGACACTCGGCATTTTTGACGCTTGAGCTCGCCCGTGAATATCTTGGGATATATGCCGACAATTCGTTTGCGACCGCCGTTGAGGCTGTCCGCAAGAAATGTGTTTTCACTACACACACTCCTGTCGCCGCCGGCAACGATGTCTTTTCGCCAAAGTTGCTGAGCGAGTGTTTTAGCAAAGAATATATCGAGTCGTTAAAGCTGACCGAAGATGAATTCCTCGCTCTGGGACGCGTTGAACTTGGCGACCACGAAGAGTTTTTTGGAATGACGCCGCTTGCCTTGCGCATGACCCGTTCGGCTAATGGCGTCAGCGCAAAACACGGTGAAGTTTCTCGTAATTTATGGCTCAAGATGTTCCCGGGTCTGCGAGATGCAAAGGCGGTTCCGATCACGTCGGTGACGAATGGCGTTCACGCTCCGACATGGGTCGCACCGGCTTTCCAGACGCTTTATGAGAAACAGATCGGCGCGAATTGGCACGAGATCGTTCGCAATGGTGACGCTTGGGCGAGAGCGGTCGATTCATTACCGGATACCGATATCTGGAACACTCACCGGACGCTAAAAAGTCTTCTTATTGCATTTATTCGAGAGCGGACACGCTCGAAAGACACCGGCACGCGTAACACTATCAACGAGCATGAAAACACGCAAAATTTATTTTCGCCAGATGTTTTGACAATAGGGTTTGCCCGCCGTGTCGCCGCCTATAAACGCTGGGATCTGCTCTTTTCAGATATAGACCGCCTCCTCAAAATGGTTGATGACGCTGAGCGCCCGGTGCAGTTCGTCTTTGCCGGAAAGGCCCATCCGCAAGACCGCACAGCCAAGTCTATTTTGCAGGAATTGATGAGTATTAATCACGACTCGAACTGGCAGAAACGTGCTGTTTTTATTGAAGATTACGATCAGGATGTCGCCCGCTATCTCGTGCAGGGCGTTGATGTCTGGATGAATGTTCCCCGTCGTCCGATGGAAGCCAGCGGCACGAGCGGAATGAAAGCGGCGATGAATGGCGCACTTAACTTTTCAATCCTCGACGGTTGGTGGATCGAAGGTTTCAACGGAGAAAATGGTTTCGCTATCGGCGGCCTTTCAGCCGAGGGCGCCGACGAAGAAATGGACACCGCCGACGCTGAGGCCCTTTATCTTAAGCTCGAAACAGAAGTTATCCCGGCATACTATTCGCATGATGAAAACGGACTTCCTATAGAGTGGATCAGACGTATGAAGAATTCGATTGCAACACTCACACCGCAGTTTTCCAGTGATCGAATGGTGCAAGAATACGTCGAACGAATTTATAGTAGTTAGTTGTTAGTGGCTCAAACTTATGCAGGATCTTGAATTCAATACTGGCGTCATTCGACCCGTCGAATGTGCAAAAGAGGGTTTTGAACTTATCAAGAGTGACTACTGGCTGCTGTTTGCCATTTGGCTCGTAGGCGGCATTTTGAGCGGCATATCATTTTTTATCGCTGCCGGTGCTCTGACGTGCGGCATATTTTACTGTTACCTGAAAAAGATAGACGGCTATGAGGTCAAGTTCGACGACTTGTGGAAAGGAATGCAATGGTTTCTGCCCGGACTGATCGTAATGGCGGTCATCATCATTCCGATGATCGTCGTTTACGGAGTGATCTATGTGCCAATTGTTTTGTCGGCAGTGATGGGCAGCAAACTCAGCCAGGATGAGTTGATCGCTATGCTTGTTGGCGTGTTTGCGGTCGATCTCATCCTCATCGTGATAATGGTTTGCTTACATACGCTGCTTATGTTTTCGATTCCGCTCATCGTCGATCGAAATCTCGGCGCGATCAAAGCGATAACGACCAGCGCCAGAGCAGTGCTAAAAAATCTGGGCGGCGTGGCCGGATTGATCGGCGTAAATTTCGTGCTCGTCCTCGCTGGATATGCTGCGCTGTGCGTTGGAGTCTATTTCGTCATACCGATAATACTCGCTGCGAATGTAACTGCCTATCGTAAAGTATTCCCTTCAATTAAATGATCGAGCCAACGCAAATCGTCGAAGAATCAAACGCTCAGGTCTCGATCAAATGGTCGGACGATAGCGTGGTTTCGTATTCGGCTGCGAAGCTGCGCCGCTGCTGTCCTTGCGCGACATGTGTCAATGAATGGACCGGCGAAAAGATACTGCGCGAAGAAAGTATTTCTGATGATCTGACCTTTGACCACATATCTATCGTGGGCCGCTACGCACTCAATTTCCACTTTTCAGATGGGCATGATACAGGAATTTTCAGTTTCAAGTATCTGCACGATCTGTCAT
>CAZUEI010000203.1:1247-4395 GCA_964618985.1 uncultured Chloracidobacterium sp. | reverse complement strand
GCGAGGCAGTATATTTTTTGCCGGTCTTCAAATAATGTCAAAGCCTTTTGTTTGTTTCTCGCAAGCGGCCTTTCTTTTCGCGAAAACGTGATGTTTCGCCAGCAATGATCGAATGTCGCATCGAGCCAGACGCTCGTAAATCCATGTTCTTTCAACAGTTTGCGGTTCTGCTGCACCGTCCACGCGCCGCCGCCGAGCGACAAGATCTTTGCATCGGACGAGTCCAAAAGCTCTCGCAAATTTCGAGCCTCGATCCTGCGGTATTCGGTTTCGCCGTCCTTGTCAATGATCTCGGCGATCCTGCGGCCTTCGTTGCCCTCGATAAATATATCGAGATCCATCTTTTTACAGCGGAGCATATTTGCAAGATGCCGGGCGACACTCGATTTACCAACGCCCATAAAACCTGTCAATGCAACGCGAATGTCTTTACTCATATGGAGAATGTTTGCCGAACGACTTTTGCAAGTATCTCAAAAAAGCCGGGAAATGAAACATTGACGCATTCGGTATTTTCAATCTCGGTCTCGCCATCGGCCAAAAGTCCGGCAACGGCAAGCGCCATCACTATCCGGTGATCGCCAAATGGATCGACCCTTGCTCCTTTCAAATTCGACCGCTCGACCCTAAATCCATCAGGAAATTCTTCAACTACGGCGTTCATTCGCCGCAGATTTTCGGCCATCGCAGATATGCGGTCCGATTCTTTATGCCGCAATTCGGCGGCGTCCCTGATCTCGATGCCGCCTTCGATCTGTGTTCCAAGAACAGCAAGGATCGGGATCTCATCGATAATATTGGGAATAATATCACCACTCAATCGATTTTGTTTTGAGTTTAGCGACTGTGCAAAACCACCGCAAACACGAATCGTGCCTCGAGCTTCGTTGCAAGTCTCAGTCGCATTCGAAATCTGCAAGTCTGCTCCGAGGTCACTCAGTATATTCAATATTGCCGTTCGGGTAGGATTAAGCCCGACATTTGAAATCAGAACGTCCGAACCTTCGAGACAAGCCGCGGCAGTAATAAAAAACGCAGCAGCGGATATATCGGACGGAATATTTACATCCTGCGCCGATAAAACCAAATTACCGTTTATAGTTATTTGTTTTTCACCGCTTGTTTCGGTGTCCTTAGTGTCCGCGCTAAACCACCTCAGCATTCTTTCGGTGTGATCGCGTGTCGGCGTGCGTTCGACGACGGTTGTTTGTCCATTTGCAAATAATCCGGCGAGAAGTAGGCAGGATTTTACCTGCGCCGAAGCAATCGGCAATTCGTGTTGGACTACGTGAAGTTTTTGTCCGCCGGAGAAATGCATGGGCAGGCGGCCGTTTTCCGATTCGATCTTCGCTCCCATTGCCGTCAGAGGCTCTATGATGCGGTTCATTGGCCGACGTGAGAGCGAAGCATCCCCTATCAAAACAGAATCGAAAGTCTGGCCCGCCAAAATACCTGCCAGCAAACGCGCAGTCGTGCCGCTGTTGCCGCAATCGAGCGGTTTTTCAGGCTTACTCAATCCGGGTTTCCCGACGCCCTTTACGAGCACATCGGTACCATTTTGTGTAAAAGACACGCCCATTTGCTCAAGGCATTTGATCGTTGTCCGGCAATCTTCGGCGGTGCTAAAGTTTTCGATCCGCGTGTCGCCGACCGCAATTGCGGCAAGCATCGCGGCTCGATGCGAGATCGATTTATCGCCGGGCAAATTGACCGTGCCGTGCAGGGATTTTGCCGGAAAAAGCTTCATATCATTCATTCTAAGATTTATCGCTACGGTTTGTCTTGACAGCAAGTGCCCTAAACCGATAACTTACAAGCATATATTGTGTCTGAAACGCGCGAGATCAAGCTGCCTAGCCGTATCGAATCGGTCGAAGAGGCTGCGACAAAGGTTGCCGAATTTGCCCGAAGCCGAGGCTTTGGCGATGAGTTCATCTTTGCCATTGACCTTGCTATCCGCGAATCGGTCGCGAATGCGGTCAAGCACGGCAACAAGTTCGACGAGTCAAAAGACGTCGAGGTAAAGCTTGAAGACACCGACGATGGTTTTCAGATCACTGTTCGCGACCATGGCGAGGGTTTTTTTGTTGACGATATTCCCGATCCGACAAACCCCGAAAATTTACTGAAAGCCAACGGCCGCGGCATTTTGTTCATGCGTTCATTTATGGACGAGGTCCAGTGGTTGTGCAACCCCGACGGCGGCCTGACCGTAAAAATGTTAAAAAGAGGGAAATAGTGAAAGGCCTTTTCACTTTTTCACCTTATTACGCTAGAATCGGCTATTAAATTAACGAAATAAAACGAGGAGATAATAATGTCTGATATTAATATTACGGAACGCCAGGCTGGCGATGTGACAATTCTTGATCTTGCCGGCAAGGTTACGATCGGCGAAGGCAGCGTTGCTCTGAGAACCGCGATCCGCCGCCTTCTCGGTGAAGGCAAGAACAAGATCCTTCTTAATCTGGCCGGTGTCGGCTATATCGATTCGAGCGGCATTGGTGAACTCGTGTCGAGTTTTACCGCTGTCAAGAAAGAAGGCGGCTCGCTGAAGCTTTTGAAACTGACGCAAAAAATTCAGGATCTTCTCGCCATCACAAAGCTGCTGACCGTTTTTGACGTTTACGATGACGAAGGCGAAGCCCTCAGCAGTTTTTGACTCGTTTTGACAAAGTAATTTTTAACGCAGATTAGGCGGATCGAGCGGATTTTCTTTGATTAATCCGTCTTTATCCGCCTAATCCGCGCAATCCGCGTTCAAAAATGCATTGATCAGATACATCCAAAACGGCCTGAATTTCATCTTTTCAAGCGGACGAATAACACTTTCAATTGATGCGACCGATAATTTTATTAACTTTCATTTTGTGTTTTGCATTCGCTGCCAACGGACAGGCCGTCCAGCAGGGATTTGACCTTTCAAATTACGGTGTAAAAATTGAGGCCGATAAACGGCTGATCATTGTGCTTGCCGCGCTTGAGATGGCCGAGACAAAAACAGAAGCCGGCGCGAGCGAGAAGCTGATCAACACGCCTCTTTCCGAAAAAGGCTTGAAATTCCGCGAGCAGCTCTTGCAGGACAACGCCGGCCTTGACGCAGATCTAAAACGGCGCATTTCGTCGTTCGTCGTTCAATACAAAAAAC
>CAZUEI010000203.1:0-1147 GCA_964618985.1 uncultured Chloracidobacterium sp. | reverse complement strand
GTCCCCGAAATGCTCGCGCCGCAGGGCAGCATCAATTTTCTCAATGCCCGCGACGATTATTACGTCATTTTGCCGCCTGATAAGGACCTGAGTTTCTCGGACGTTCGGCGCGCATTTTTGCAATTCGTCGTTGATCCGCTTGTTTTGAGCAGTACGAAGGAGATCACGGCTCTGAGCGAATGGACAAAGCAGCGGCTCGACGAAAGCCGAAAGACAAATCCAAATGTCTCGCCGGACGTGATCTTGACGATAGCGCGTTCGCTTGCCGCCGCGGTCGATGTCCGTCAGGAAGAGTTTATTCGCATGCGCATCGCGACCGATCAGGCTCGCCGTAAGATCGACGGGTTAAAAAACGAAGCAGAAAAACGAGCGATTTCGACTGAGCTTGAGAAATTCAAACAATCGCTTGCGGACGAAAATACACAGAAATTATTCGAAGAATATGAAAGCGGCCTCGTTCTCGTGTTTTTCTTTGCCGACAAGCTAAAAGAGATCGAAGATTCCGGCTTTGATATCGCCGCTTCTCTGAAAGAAATGCTTGCCTCATTTGACCCGGCGAAGGAAACGACCCGAATTGCGGGAACCGCCGAAGCCCGAAAACGAGCCCTCGCCGCCCGCGAAGAGCGGAAAACCCATCCTGAAACACCGAGTATCACGGTCGTCGAAAATCCGGTAACTGCGAAACTCCGCGAGATCCAAAAGACCATTGACGCCAAAGACTACGCAAAAGCCGCCGCCGACCTAAAGCAGCTTCAATTGCAAAATCCAACCGAGCCACGCATCTGGTACAACATCGGCCGTGTCGCTGGCCTCGCCGCAGCCGGACTAGAAGACGAAGATCTTCAGGCCGAAAAACTCGTTGAAGCTAAAACCGCCTACACCAAAGTCATCACCACCTCCACGCCCGACACCGACAAGGCACTCCTCTCATTGACCTACGTCGCACTGGCACGCATCTACGAGCACTTCAACCGCAACGACGAAGCCATAAAACTCTACGACCATGCCATCAAACTCGGCGACGTCGGAGCGTACAAAGACGCAATGGCCGGAAAACAACGCCTCCTTAAGCAATAGGATTTATGCGTTACCCGGAAAGTTGCGTCATATTCGGAAAACCACGTCATATCCGGAAAGTTGGTATTTC
>CAZUEI010000202.1:0-4410 GCA_964618985.1 uncultured Chloracidobacterium sp. | reverse complement strand
CGATCCTTGTGAGCCTCCAAATATCAACAGGTGAAACGCGTCATTACTCTCCATTACCGGGATCTCAAAAAACTCATGGCGCACCGGATTTCCCGTCACCACTCCTTTTTTGCCAAAGAATGGCAAAGCTTCATTAAATGTCAGCGCCGCTTTGTCAATAAACATCGCGAGTTTCCGGTTCGTGAATCCCGGCATCGCGTTCGAATCCATAACCAATGTCGGAACGCCCATTATGGCCGCCATCAATAACACCGGCCCGGAAACGTAACCACCAGCACCAACGACAACATGCGGCCTAAACTGGCGAATGATCCGCCGCGCCTCGACAAAGCTCCTCGGCAAAACAGAAAGGCCTTTTATTTTGTTAACAAGGCCGACATTTTTTAGCCCGGCGCTGTTTATAAGTGAAAGCTGAAAGCCGTTGTCAGGAACGATCTTCGTTTCTAGTCCGCGTGCCGTGCCAACAAACAAAACCTCAGATTCCGCGTCACGCCTAAGGATCTCCTTGGCGACCGCAATTCCCGGGTAAATATGTCCGCCGGTTCCGCCGGCCGCGATCAATACTTTCATCTTATCTGCTTATCTGCGCCTGATTTTTTCTCTCCGTCTCTCGGCGCTTCTGCGGTTATCTTCATTTGCAAACCGCGAAATGCTCAACAAAATCCCAACGCCGATCAACGTCACCATTACCGACGATCCGCCATACGAAATAAACGGCAACGGAATTCCCTTCGCCGGCAGGATCGAGATCACCACGCTGATATTGAACAACGCCTGGACAATTATCCCCGTGATAATACCGATTCCCAATAAATTCCCAAACCTGTCCGGGGCCAGCACTGCCGTCCTTGCGCCGCGCCAAAGCAGCAATCCAAACGCGATCACGACTGCCAGCGTTCCGATCAGGCCTAACTCTTCTCCAACCACTGAAAAAATAAAATCGGAATATGGATAAGGCAGATAGAACAGTTTCTGATGACCTTTTGCAAACCCTTCGCCAAAAACACCGCCCGAGCCAATTGCATATAACGACTGGACGACCTGATAAGCCTGGTCATCGGCATATTTATAAGGATCGAGAAATGCCATTAGCCTTTCAACACGCCACGGCGCAAAAGCAATTGCTCCGATGCCGATGAGCATCATCGCTGCCCCAACAACAGCAATATGGATAAGCCTCGCTCCTGCGGCAAAATAGACCGATGAAAAGATCGCACAAAGAACGATCGTGGTGCCAAGGTCTTTTTCCAAAAAAACCAACCCGCCCAAAATTCCTAACCCTGCAAGACATGGCAGAACAACTTCTCGGAGATCGCCGACCAACTCTTCTTTTTTTGTCAAGTAATACGCCAAAAATATCGGCAGGGCTATCTTTGCAAGCTCAGAGGGCTGAAATGAAAAACCACCGAATCTGATCCATCTTCTCGCACCGTTGATCGGGGGAAAAGCAAAAACAGCTAACAACAAAACGACGGTGATCGCTGCTATTCCATACACCACCCATGGTTTTTGGAATTCGTGATAATCGATCCTGCTAACAACATACATCGCCGCCAGCCCGGCAATAGTAAAACTGACTTGCTTAAAAAAATACACATACTGGCTGCCGCTCTCGGTCTCTTTCAGCGAGAACATCGCCGACGCGCTATAGACCATCAGCGCTCCAAACACCGCGAGCGTTGCCGCAATGCCGAACATATACCAATCAATGCGATTATCTTCAACCATTTCTTCCCAGGTAGTCATAGATCATGATTCAGAAGTCAACCAGCAAAATTCTGAGTTCTGGTTTCTGACTTCTGATTCCTCAAATTTCTCACAGCCGCCTTAAAGACTTCTCCGCGCTCCTCAAAACTCTTGAACATATCAAAACTCGCGCACGCCGGAGCGAGCAGCACCGCATCGCCTCGATTTGCCGTCGCAAATCCTTTCGCAACGGCATCTTCCAGCGAATCGGCCCGAATAATATCAGCATGCCCCGACAATTGTGATTCGATATTGTCAGCATCTTCGCCAATTAATATCAGAGAACGAACAGACGACTCGACCAGGCCGATCAGCGGTGCATACGGTGCATTTTTACCGCGTCCGCCGAGTATGAGAACGGTCTTGCCTTCGCCGCCGCTCAGTGCTTCAAGAGCTTTTGAAGTTGCATCAACAGAGGTCGCCTTTGAGTCGTTGTAAAATTTCACACCGTCGATCTCTACAACAAATTCGATGCGGTGCTCGACGCCCTTGAATTCCCTCACCGTCTCACGCATCGATTCCGGCGAAGCACCACACGCCAAACCAGCAGCAAACGCTGCCAAAACATTCTCGACATTATGCAGGCCGCGAAGAAATATCTCATCCCGCGTTGTCAGCACTTTTTCTTTTCCATCAGCCCGGCAAACAAGTTCGCTGCCGCGCAGAAACAACCCATTGTCCAATTCGCGCCGCACGCTGAACATCACCACATTTGCCTTCAGTCCAGAGGCCCAGCTCGCAGTTATCTCATCATCGGCGTTTATCACAGCAAGGTCTTCCGCCGTCTGATTCATAAACAACCGGTGCTTGGCTTCAGCATATCCGTGGAAAGAATCGTAACGGTCGAGGTGATTTGGCGTCACGTTCAAACAGATGCCAACATTCGGCCGAAAATCTTTTATCGTCTCAAGCTGAAAGCTCGAAAGTTCAACTACCGTCCATCCGTTATCACTCGAAGTTTCGGTCAAACTCAACAGCGGCGTTCCGATGTTACCGCCGACCTGCGTCTTGATCCCAGCATTTTTTAGCAGTTCACCGATCAGCGCGGTCGTCGTCGTTTTGCCGTTCGATCCGGTGATGCCGACGATGCGGCCTTTCAAAAATCTGTAAGCTAGCTCGACTTCGCCGATTACCTCGCCGTCATATCCTGCCGGAATGACGTTTGTCGGCACGCCCGGCGAGATGACGACAAGGTCGATCTGAGCAAGCGAAGGCATTTCACCCGAACTGAGGCCGACATTATGCGAGGTTTTCAACCCTTTTGCCGCATCGCTCCATTCCTCGATGCCTTTTTTATCATACAGAGCAACGATAGCCCCTCGTTCCGCCAAAAAGCGTGCAGATTCGATGCCAGACTTTCCTGCACCTAAAACTAAAACTTTTCTTCCTTCGATCAACATTCCTTATCGGAGCTTCAGAGTAGATAAACTTAAGAGCGCAAACAAGACCGCCACGATCACAAACCTAAATACGATCTTAGGCTCCTTCCAACCCGACATCTCAAAATGATGATGTAGCGGTGTCATCTTGAAAACACGGCGGCCTGGCTGGCCGTGCCTTTTTGTCAATTTGAAGATCGACACCTGCAGCATCACCGACGCGGCTTCGAGAATAAAGACGCCGCCGATGAACGGCAGCAAAAACTCCTGCTTTGTCAAAATCGCAACTGTCCCCAATGCACCGCCGATAGCAAGCGACCCCACATCGCCCATAAAAACCTCAGCCGGCGGAGCGTTATACCAGAGAAAGCCCAAACTCGCACCAACCATCGCCCCGCAAAAGATCGTCAATTCGGCAGATGCAGGATTGTGTGTTAGATCGAGTCTCTCGGCCCACCGATAGTCGCTAGCAAGATACGTCAATCCGGTGAGAGCCGACATCGCAATAAAGGTTACGCTGATCGCTAGTCCGTCGAGCCCGTCGGTCAAATTCACTGCGTTCGATGAGCCGAGCAAAATGAACGCGATAAAAAAGAAGTAGACTACGGGGCCGACCCAGCTCACGCTCAACGCCTCATTCGCCTCAGCCGTAGCCTTAAAAAAAGGAATGCTTAGATTCCATGGGTAATTTCCCCACGCCCATAGCACGCCCCAAATCAATAAAGCTGTTAATAACTGCCCGGCGAGTTTCTGCTTGCCAGTCAAACCAAGGCTGCGTTTTTTTACTATCTTTATCCAGTCATCGGCAAACCCGACTGCCCCAAACAAAACAGTTGCGCCCAGTGCGATCCAAAGATAAAGGCTGTCTGGCCTTGCCCAAAGTATCGTTGAAAGAAAGACCGAACCTAATATCAAAATGCCGCCCATCGTAGGCGTCCCGCGCTTTTCCTGATGCGAAGCCGGTCCTTCCTCGCGTATTTCCTGCCCGAATTTCAGGTCGGCAAGTTTCCGTATGACCGCCCGCCCAAGCAAAAGCGAAATAAGAAGAGACGTGATCGCTGCCAACGCAGTGCGAAACGTTACATACTGGATAACATTAAGTCCTTTGAAAAAAATCGACTCGCTGTTACGCCCGAATTGCTGGTAAAGAAATTGGTAGAGGAAGTAATAGAGCATCGGCCGATTTTGGATTTGCGATCTTAGATTTGAAATATGCTTTCAAGTTCTATCTCTAGATCGCTGCCTGATTATCCTCCAGTTCAAACTTCTGCAACAATTTATCAAT
>CAZUEI010000201.1:0-4419 GCA_964618985.1 uncultured Chloracidobacterium sp. | reverse complement strand
GCGACCTCTCGCACCCCAAGCGAACGCGCTACCAGACTGCGCTACGTCCCGAAATACTAAGTTTTTAGAGTAATTTTACAGGCGGGAAATGTCAACATTGACACTTTCTAGGAAACCTTTGAGGAGTTGAGCATGTCGCGGAGTTCGAACAAGTTTGCTGCCAAAGTTTTCAGAGCGTCTCGCTGAGCCCCGGTGTAGGAAACATCCGAATTACCAACGGAAGTTTGTCCGATCTCAAAATCGGTGTCAAACAATGACGGAGCATCGACTTTATCACGCGAAGCAGTTTTGGATGTTGCCGCCTCTTTTGGTTTCGAGCCTTCACGCTGTTCGGATTGCAGCTTTTTCCTTGCCCCGGCAATGGTAAACATTTCCTTGTAAAGTAGCTGCTTTATCCTTAGCGCCATTTCAACGTCGCGTCGGCGATAGCTCCGCTGGCCCGATTTATTCTTTTGCGGAGAGAGCATCGAAAACTCGGTTTCCCAGTAACGCAGCACATGCGCCTGCACGCCGACCAGATCGCAAACCTCACCGATCTTGAAGTAGAGTTTTTCAGGTATTACAACAGGTTCTTGTGTCATCGACCGCAGTTTTGTGTTAAAGTTTTTTGTAAAATCCGTAGGCGTTATTGTATGTATTTAATGCACTTGTGTCAACCGCAGTTTTCATGGTAAGCGAATTTCAATTTCTCGACAACCTGCGGTCCAAATATGCACTGGACAAGATAGGCGGCGATTGCGCCGTGCTGCCAAAAGATGCCGATACAGATCTTTTGCTGACCGCCGACATGCTGATCGAGGACATAGACTTTCGCCTCGAATGGACAACGCCGGAATTTCTCGGCCACAAAGCGCTAGCCGTTTCCCTTTCGGACATTGCCGCGATGGGCGGCGAGCCAAAATGGGCGATGCTGTCTCTCGGTGTTCCTGAAAACCTATGGGAATCAAATTTTGTCGACCGGTTTTACGTCGGCTGGTTCGAGGTCGCCAATGAGTTCGGAGTCGAACTCGTCGGCGGCGATATTTCGCGTGCCCCTGATAAATTGGTCATCGATTCCATCGCAGGCGGCGAAGTTCCGAAAGGAAAAGCAATAATGCGTTCAGGGGCAAAATCGGGGGATCTGATATATGTCACCGGCACGCTTGGCGGCGCAGCAGGCGGGTTGAAACTTCTCGAACAAGGTCACACAATCCAAGATAATAATGACATTTCCACAGGCAAATTGCTCCGGCGACAGCTTAAAACAACACCTCAGCTAAGGGCCGCTAACCTATTACAACAATTGAATATAGTAACCTCGATGATCGATCTCAGCGACGGGCTCTCATCCGATCTTGCTCACATTTGTCAGGCAAGCGTCGTCGGTGCCCGGATCTATGCCGATCGCCTCCCGATCGATGATGATCTTCGGAAATATTTCCCCGCAGAAGATTGTCTTGAATTGGCCTTGAACGGCGGCGAGGATTTTGAACTGCTTTTTACCGTTTCGCCGCCAAATTCAATGGATATCACTGGAACATACATCGGTGAGATCATTGCTAATGAAATGGAGATCGTGAAAAACGGCGAGACACAGCCTTTACCATCGAAAGGCTATGAGCATTTTAGTTAGATCAAAAACGGCCTTAACTTCTTGTTACAGAATGCAAGTTTTTCTTACCTATATCTTGCATAAGTTATCGTTTTAGTAGTAAATTACCTAGGATTGGGGTGAAGAATGCTGACAGGGCGAGTTTTACTATTAAACTTTTCATACGAGCCGCTTGGAACGGTTGGCGTGGCGCGCTCGGTTTGCCTGTATTTTCGTGGAGCGGTCTTTGTCGAGGAAAACGACGGCGATAATGTGCTCCACTCTCCTTCGATCACGTTCCCTGTGCCGTCCGTGGTTCGTTTGCGTCATTATGTCCACGTTCGACGCAATAATCGCGAGACAACGATGAAGCGGGCACGCATATATATTCGCGACCGCTATCGCTGCCAATATTGCGGCGAGCATCGCCACGCCAAGGACCTGACGCTCGATCATATTTTTCCTCGGGCACAGGGCGGTGAGAGCACGCCGCAAAATCTCGTCACGGCGTGTGTAAAATGTAACCAGCGCAAGGGCAACCGCACGCCCGACCAGGCACGCATGCCGCTGCTGACTTCGCAAAAGCTGCTGCGTCTCGGCCTCGATCACGTGCTGCTGTGTCACTACGCCGAAAATCGTCCGGAATGGCGCAAATATTTGTTTATGGACGAAATACAAGAGGAGGCAGTCGAAATGGCCGCCTGAGGGTTTTCAAATTTGGATACGCGAAATTGCGGTTCGGATGAGAATTCCGAATCGCAATTTTATTTTATTATGAGATATATAACTGAAGAAGAAATAGCAGAGGTCGTCAGGTCGTTTGAGGACGCGACCATCTCGAGAGACAAATGGAAACACGCCGAGCATTTGACCGTCGCGCTGCACTATCTGTGTCTTCACGACATTAATACTGCTTCCGAAAAGATGCGCAACGGCATTTTCAAACTGCTAGGTGCATTCGGCGTTGATCTGAGCAAGGAAATGCCGTATCACGAGACGTTGACCGTGTTCTGGATGAGAACTGTTGCGGAGTTTAATGCATCGAATAACGGCGCTTCCCTGCTCGATAAAGCTAACGAGCTTGTCGCAGAATATGACAAAGACTATCCGCTGCGTTTTTACAGCCGCGAGTTTTTGTTTGCAGATGAGGCGCGGGCAGGATTTGTCGATGGTGACCTCTAAACATCACTCCGTACTTTTCGGAATAGCTCATAACTGATAGCTTTATAGCTGATAAACTTTATGCTCAGATTTTTCAACACATTATCGCGACAGGTCGAGGGATTTCAGCCCATTGAAGCCAACAAGGTCCGGATGTATATGTGCGGGCCGACGGTTTGGAACTTTGCACATATCGGCAATTTTCGCACGTTCATTTTTGGCGACATTCTGCGGCGCTATCTCAAATTTAAGGGCTACGAGCTGACGCACGTCTTTAACCTGACCGATGTTGACGACCGGATCATCAAAGAGGCGAATGCCCGCAGTATTTCGATCGACGAATTCACCGCGCCGTATATCCAATATTTTTGGGAAGACTTTGACGCTCTCGGAATGGAGCGGCCCGACGTGACGCCCCGTGCGACGCATCATATCGCCGAGATGATCGGCATTATCTCGAAGCTTCTCGAAAACGGTCACGCCTACGAATCCGACGGCTCGATCTATTACCGTATCACGGCCTTTCCCGAATACGGCAAGCTGTCAAAGATCAGTTTTTCCGGCAACATAACCGGCGGCAGCGACCGGATTGATACGGACAAATACGACAAGGAAGACGCCCGTGATTTTGCCTTGTGGAAGCTAGTCGGCCCCGAAGATCAGCCCGGCTGGGATGCTCCGTTCGGCCGCGGCCGTCCAGGATGGCATATCGAGTGCTCAGCGATGTCGATGAAATATCTTGGCGAGACCTTCGACCTGCACGCCGGCGGAATGGACCTACAATTCCCGCATCACGAGAACGAGATCGCACAGTCCGAAGGCTCGACCGGCAAGCTGTTCGCAAAATACTGGATACACAGCGAATTCCTCAAGATCGACGACGTTACAATGTCGAAATCAAAAGGGAATTTCTTCACGTTCCGCGATCTCAAAGAGCAAGGCTATTCGCCGCTCGCAATGCGCTATTTGCTGCTCTCAGTTCCCTATCGCAAGCAATTGAATTTCACATTCGATGGTCTGCAGGGAGCTGAATCAACCGTCGAGCGGCTGCGAAATTTCAGGTCGCTGGTTCGTGAAGCAAAGGCTAAAGAGGGCTCAAATGCCGATGCCGCCGAAGCAGTGAAAAAAGCTCTGGCCGATTTTGAAACAGCAATGGACGATGACTTCAACACGGCTTCTGCACTCGCCGCGATCCACGACATGGTCCGCGAGATCAATACGATGCTCGCAAATGACGCTCTCAAGTCCGAGGATCAAGCCGCAGGCCTTGATGCGGTCTCCAAATTCGATTCAGTGCTTGGCATTTTTGGCAAAGAAGAAAGCGATATTCTCGACGACGAGATCGAAGCATTGATCACCGAACGGCAAGAAGCTCGGCACAATCGAAACTTTGCCCGCTCCGATGAGATCCGCGATCTTTTGGTCGAAAAAGGCATAGTTCTTGAAGATACAAAAGACGGCGTGCGCTGGAAACGCAAATAGCTATTTGAAAACTTATAACAACACTATTTAGCCTCAACTTGATACTTGTCTAATTCCGCCAAACAAACGGCAGCGGCATGAGCCAGCGGGTCCGACGAAATCGCTTTTATAAGATCTAGTTTGGCCCGGACATCATTTTCCCAATACTCTCCATTCCCGCCGCCGTCAGCGCGAATTGCTCGAAAGCACAGTTCGGTTTGGTCAGT
>CAZUEI010000200.1:0-4497 GCA_964618985.1 uncultured Chloracidobacterium sp. | reverse complement strand
GATGAGAATGAGTCAAAGACGCGTTTCTGGACGAGCATTGTTACGAGTCCGACGTTCGATCCGTTGAGAGAAAAATACGGCGACGGGTTTGAGGCTTTTATTAAATCCAAGGTCGTGCCGGTCAATGGCGATGTCGGAAACGAATATCTTGGACTTGAAGAAAAAGAAGCGCAAAAGATAATGCGTGACACCGACATCATTATTAATGGTGCCGGTAACGTGACGTTTAATCCACCGCTTGAGTCGGCGTTGAGAACGAATGTCGTCGGCTCGAACAACATCATCAAAATGGCACGGATGATGAAAAAGCCGCGGTTGGTGCATGTTTCGACTTGTTTTGTTGCCGGAAAGCGGTCAGGGCCGATCTGGGAAAATGAGCCGGTTATCGGATATTTTCCGCGACGCGATGAGCTTGTCGGGACAAAGTTTGACGTAAACCAGGAGGTCGAGGATTGCGCTCGCCTTAGTGAGCAGGCGCGGCAGGAGGCCGATGATGCTGTGCAGGCAGCGAAGTTCCGCGAGCTTGCACGCAACCGCTTTGTCGAAGAAGGCCGCGACCCGGACGACGAAGCAGAATTGAAATCAGCGATCTTTCGCGAACGCAAAATGTGGATCCGCGAACGCACGACTGAGCTTGGAGCCGAGCGTGCCGAATATTGGGGCTGGACGAATATCTACACATATTCCAAATCGCTTGCCGAGCAGATCATCGCCCAGCAGGACGACATCGTTAAGGTTCTTGTGCGTCCGAGCATCGTCGAATCTTCAAATCTATATCCGTTTCCCGGCTGGAATGAGGGCTTTACGACGACGGCTCCGCTCATATTAATTGCGTTGCGGGGCCAGCCGATCATTCCGGTCAACGAAAAACTGATCCTGGATATTATTCCGGTTGATATGGTTGCGGGTGCGATACTCGCGGCGGCGATGAACGCGCTTGTCGATCCGAAGCCGCCGCTTGTTTTCCAGGCGTCGTCTGGTGACTCTAACCCGAACGATATGAAGCGCATCGTCGGCCTCGTCGGGCTTTATAAGCGGCAACATTTTGAAGATAAAGAAACGGGCAGCAAGATCGTCAACAAACTCGCCGGCATGGTCGAGGCTTCGTCGGTCACGCAGCGGACTTATGAATTGACCAGCGCTCCGATGCTCAATCGAATAGCCAAGCAGGCCGACGATCTGATGGATCGCGTGACGCCGCGTTGGGGCGGCGGGCGTATCGGCAATATCGTCAGCGATCTCAAGAAATCGACCGAGAGTTTCAAGGGATCGACTCAGGCAACGATGGACGCGTTTGCGATGTTCAAGCCATTCATGATTGATAATGAGTATCTTTACCGATCGGATAACGTGCGTGCTTTGCATTCCCTAATTAAGGAAAAAGAAAAGAATTTGTTGCCGTGGTATCCCGAGCGGCTCGATTGGTATGACTATTGGCTCAATGTTCATTTTCCTGGAATGCGAAAATGGGTGCTGCCGCAGCTTGAGGAAGACCTTAAAGCTGTAGAAAAGCGATCATACACTTATAAAGATCTGCTCGATCTTTTTGATACATCGGTCAAGCGTTTCCCGACACGTGTTGCGATGCGTATCGAACGCGACGGGCGAAAAGAGCAATATACATTCGAAGACGTGCGTGAATTGACGCGGCGTGCGGCCGGATTCCTCGCAAAAAAGGGAATCCAGAACAATAGCCGGGTCATTCTGTTCTCAAACAACATGCCTGAGTGGGGAATGACGTATTTTGGCATTTTGAAGACCGGTGCGACGGCAATTCCTATCGATCCGGCGAGTACTGTCGATGAAATTATCGGGTTTGCAAAAGCCGGTGAAGCGTCGGCGATCGTCATTAGCCCGAAACTCGCAGGCGAAAATCCTGAACTCAAAAAGAAATTAAAGGAAGCCAAATTGGAAGTTGCGGTTTGGACCTTCGACGACGTTTTTGAGATCCAGTCTGAGACTGAGGAAGCGAAACGCAATGCGCTATTGCCGGAAAAAATTCACTCTACATCGGTGGCATCGCTGATCTTTACGTCGGGGACGACTGGTACGCCAAAGGCCGTGATGTTGTCACACAAGAATTTTGTCAACATGATCTCGATGCTCTCGTCGGTGCTCGACATGGATATCACGGACGGCGTTTTGTCTGTTTTGCCAATGCATCATACGTTTGAGTTTTCGGCCGGTTTTCTGACGCCGTTCTCAAACGGAACACAAATTACATATCTCAATGAACTTACTGCCGAAGACCTCTCGCGCACCATCGAAAACGGTCACGTGACTGGCATGGTCGGTGTTCCAGCCTTGTGGGAAATGCTCCATCGGCGGATCAAAACGCGTCTTCGGGAGAAGGGCGATTGGATCGCTGATCTGGCCGACAATGTCATCGAATTCAATGCCTGGATTCGCGACAACACACCCTTCAACCTTGGTCCCATCGTTTTTTTGCCGATCCATCAAGGCATGGGTGGCAAGATGCGGTATCTCATCTCAGGCGGCTCGGCTTTGTCCGAAAAGGTTCAGAAGGATCTACACGGCCTCGGGTTTACGGTGCTGGAGGGCTATGGTTTGACCGAATCGTCACCAGTGCTGACGGTCGCGCGTCCGGGCAATAAATTGCTTCGGGGCAGTGTCGGAAAACCGCTGCCCGGCGTTGAGGTCAAGATCGATTCACCGGATGAAAATGGAGTCGGCGAAGTGCTTGCTCGCGGCCAAAATGTGATGCTCGGTTATTACAACAATGACGAGGCAACCGAAGCAGTTTTGAACGACCGTTGGCTTAAGACAGGCGATCTTGGCCGTCTAGATGAAGACGGGAATCTGTTTATCGTCGGGCGTTCAAAGGACGTTATCATTGATTCGAACGGCAAGAATATCTATCCAGACGAGATCGAGGATCTATACGGAAAGTCACCTTTGATAAAGGAATTGAGCGTCGTCGGTTTACCCGATGATGACGGTGGTGAAAAAATCGCGGCGCTCGTTGTGCCTGATTACGAACATGACATTGCCCTTTCGCGCGCAGATGTCAACAAGCAGATAGAGCTGCATTTCCGCGAGGTGTCAGCCTCTCTTGCGTTTTTCAAACGTGTGAAAGTTCTTCACATGACGCCGTTCGAATTGCCGCGAACGGCGACGCGAAAAGTTAAGCGGCCCGAGGTTGTCGAGATGCTACAGGCGCTCGAAAACCGCTCAAAAACGAAAACGAAGGCCGTTGTCGAATCAAAAGGTGACGACAATATACTGTGGATCCGCAAGATCGTTGCGAGCGTTTCGAACAGGCCGCTTGCCGACATCGCAGTCGAGGACAAACTCGCCGATCTTGGATTCGATTCGCTGATGTTTGTCGAATTGCAAGCTGCGGTCGAAGATGCGGGTGGACGCATTCCGTCGCCGGACACGCTGAACGAAGTTCAATCGGTTCGAGAATTGCTGACTGCCGTTCAACGTGTCGATAAATCGAAAAAACTAGCCGACGAGCCGCGTGTCGAAGAAAAGAAGCAGGAAGCGGAGGTCTACATTCCATCGATCGTTCGTCGTGTTGGAAATGCGGCTGTTGACCTCGCTCAGGAAACGCTCTACTCAACCGTTCTCGACACAAAGATCGAAGGTGAATCAAATGTCCCACAGCACGTCAATTTTATCGTCGCTCCAAATCATACGTCGCATCTTGATACGGGACTTGTAAAGCGAGCGCTCGGCAAGGATGTAGCCGAACAAACAGTCGCAGTTGCGGCGGCCGATTATTGGTTCGACACAAAATACAAGCGTGCGTATATGAACAATTTTACGACGCTCGTGCCTATCGAACGCACTGGCAGCTTGCGGCAATCGCTGCGGCATGTCACACAAATACTTAATGAAGGTTATAACGCACTCATTTTTCCCGAAGGCGGCAGGCAGGAATCGGGACAGATCGCCGAGTTCAAACCGATCATCGGCTACCTCGCGCTCAATCAAAAGATCGGGATCTTGCCGATCTACATTTGGGGTACATACGAGGCGTTTCCAAAAGGCATGATCGTTCCAAAAGGAAGCAGCATCAGAGCCAAGGTCGGTGCCAAGGTCGGCCGTTTTTTGGACTACGACGAACTCAAAAAAATGACCGAAGGCGTGCCGAATACTGAGGCGTATCGTTTGGTGGCCGCCCGTGTTCAGCACGAGATCGAAAATATGCGTGACGGCAAGCGCGATAAATTTGATGTGGATGCGATTCGAAAACTCTGGAAAGCGGAACGGCGAAGGTCGCGAAAACAGGAACCTGTTATTGATAATTAGGAGACTTTAACAAGTTAGGACGTATATGACCTATGAGACGTATATGTCCCATTGATTGTTTGATCACATGGCAAAGACAAAGGCATTAACAAAAACCGAAAAGCGAATACTCATCACAGGTGGGACCGGTTTTCTGGGTGCGCATATCGTCCGGCAGTTTTTGGACGCGGGTCAAAAGAACCTGAAAGTTATGGCGTCGCGTGTGCCGGAGTGGATGAA
>CAZUEI010000199.1:1919-4503 GCA_964618985.1 uncultured Chloracidobacterium sp. | reverse complement strand
AAGGACATTTTGTTTACCCGAACGGCAAACACGCCTCGCATTATTTTCAGATGCCGCTGGCGTTCCGGTATTACGACAACGCGCGCATTTTGTCCGTGGGCTTAAGCCGCATGTTCAGGATGGAAAAGTCTATCTCAAAATGTCTTCCCGATGTTTCCATAGTTAGCCCGAGCGCGGGCGGCATAATGGTCGCGTTCGGCGTTCGCGAAGCCCTCAGCGCAAAGCAGATCTATTGGGCGGAAATGGAAGAAGGGAAGCGGCAATTTCGCCAATACGTCAACAAAGGCGACGTTTTCCCTGCAATTATCGTTGATGACATTAACCGTTCGGGAAAGGCGATCAGCGAAACCATGGCTTTGGTAAAAGACCTAGGCGCCGAGGTGATCGGCATCGGGACGATCGCTGCATTCGAAGACGCTCCGCAGGAATTTGACGGCATTCCGGCAAAGTCCCTGCTCAAATTTGACGTAAATTTTTACGGGAACGACGAGGAGTGGAAATCGACCCACGGTGATTCGACAGCAGCGGTTGAAACTGTCAGGTTCTAGATCGCGTGTCGGTTTGCCAGCGCGCGATCCATCGTCACTTCATCAACAAATTCAAGATCGGAACCGACCGGCATTCCCATTGCGATACGCGTGACGGATACGCCTAAAGGTTTTAACAGACGGGCGAGGTAATTTGCAGTTGCCTCGCCCTCGGTCGTTGGGTTTGTCGCGACGATTATTTCCTTTACCTCGATACCTTTGTTATTCTCCGGCTGCAAACGCGGCAACAAATTGACGATCATCAATTCATCCGGCCCAATGCCGCGCATCGGCGAAAGAGAGCCGTGCAGAATGTGATAAAGCCCCCGGAACGAGCGCGTCTTTTCAACCGCAACGAGATTATACGGCTCCTCGACAACGCAAATGATCGAGCGATCACGTTTTGGATTTGAGCAATAAAGGCAGGGATCGACATCGGTGAGATTATTACATACCGAGCAAAAAACGATCTTTTCTTTGACCTCGCGAAGCGCGTCGGCAAAATTCTCAACCTCGGCGAGCGGCCTGCGCAGCACATAAAATGCCAGCCGCTGCGCCGATTTTTGCCCGATGCCGGGCAAACGTTTGAATTCATCGATGAGCTTAGCGACGGGCTCGGAGTAATCAAGCATCCTTTACATCAGTCCGGGCGGGAGCATTCCGCCGAGTTTGCCTTTGAGTGATTCTTCGATCTTTCGGCGAGCTTCGTTTAGTGCCGCAACCGTCAGGTCCTGAATCATTTCAAGATCGCCGTCTTTGATAAGGTCGGGCGAGATCGTCAGGCTTACAACCTCAAAATCGCCGCGCATTTTCACAGTAACAGCACCGCCGCCGGCTGCCGCATCGACGGTCATTTCCTTCATCTCGCGGCCCATCTGCTCCTGCATCTGCTGGGCCTGCCGCATCATCGAATCCAGATCCAATCCACCGGGTAATTTCATGATTTTTTGATCCTCGAATTAAGTAATTAAGACGTAAACGAAAGTTAAGTATATCATTCAGGCATCGGAAAGTCGTTCCCAGGTCTTGCGCTGTTTCGTTGTGGAACTTGACCAGACGAAATATGCTATTATTTCTCAAAAACTTATGAAAAACGGAATAATTGCTGCCATATTCACTGTGTTCTTTGTTGTATCGTTAAATGCTCAAGCTGCTCGTCAGGACGTAGTTGACGACGGCTTCACTTGGTTTGAGGCTGCTCCGGCGCAGGATCTGGCAGGCAACAATATTCCGACCAGTAAGGGCTGGATGCTTAAAAGCTACGTCCGCATCTTCGGCGAATATCCGCAAGGGAGCAAGATCAAATTCGTCTTCTCAAAAGGCGGACGCACAACGGGCACAACTTTGTGCGATACCGTTCAGTATCACAAGACCGCACGCGATGTGGATGACAGTTTTATGTGGACGAACGAATGCTGGCAAAAAGCGTCGGCCACAAAGGAAACGGGAATGTTCGATGTCGGCGTTTTCGCTGTCAACGGCTCGACCGGCGCCGAGAAACTTGCCCGCACATACAAGATCGATGTGCGCGCGATCAACCGCGTTCCTTCGGGCCAACAGCCCGGAACTGAGCCGCCCGTTTATATGATCAACCGCCATAACGAAGCAGCGGCCAGCTTTATGTATCTCAGGCCGACCAACTACATTCCTTATTTTGACTACGCTCAGCGGCCCGAACGTTCAGGCCAAAATCAGGTCGAACTGCATTTCAGCATCGCTCCTCCGACCGACGTTATGAATCCTTTGCCGGCCACCACATTTAGCTGCACGGTCGATGGCAAATCTCTCATGCTGCCCGGGCCGGTCGATTATGCGACCGAAGCGAACATGAAGTATGTCCGTAACGAATTCGCTGTTTACCAGGATCGCCTTTCTCCAAAGTTTAAGGCGGGGCTTCCTTACGAAGAGAAAATGCAGTTCTATGTGGTCCGCATTCTCGTGCCGTTGTCGTGGGGCGGCGACCGGCGTTCGGGCCGCCTGCTGATGGAAGACCATCCCGGCAATTGGCAATGCAAGATCGAAAAAGGCGGCCAGGTTTGGCGCACATGGCGATGGAC
>CAZUEI010000199.1:0-1819 GCA_964618985.1 uncultured Chloracidobacterium sp. | reverse complement strand
CGATGGACGCACGTCTCGCCGGCCCGTCAACTTCATTTTTCTACGGCCAGCCGTGGACCTCAGCGGAGGGCAAAGCAATGGCCGCTCGCCTGCCGAAGAAAAGCAATCCGTGGCCGTTACCTTCAACATCGGCGAGATAGCTAACGGTCTAGATTTTATCTTGACCGTCAAAGCAACCAATCGGAAAACTCACCGCATCTAGGCAGTTAAGACTAGTCGTAAGAAACTCTTCCCCGGAACATTCTTAGTTAGAAGTTGTCTAAAGTTATGCGGACGCGTGAGAAAAGCGTGAACCGTTTGAGGAGGAACTATGTCTAAAAAAAGTTTTATCGATTCAGTCGAGGTCAAAAGCCCTTGCACAGAAGATTGGTCGCAGATGGAGGGAAATGAGCGCGTACGGTTTTGCTCGCACTGCTCAAAATCTGTCAATAATTTGTCCGAAATGACACGCAAAGAGGCCATGCGGCTCGTCCGAGCTTCGGGTGGCAATCTCTGCATCCGCTACATTGCAAATCCAGTGACAAAACGGCCGCTGTTCGCCGACCAGTTGCTGCAGATCACGCGCCGAGCGCCCAGTGTTGCTGCTGGTGTTGTGAGCGCTTCACTGAGTTTGTCAACATTGTCCTACGCACAGGGTGACATGTCGGCACGAGTCATATCCGAGCCAGTTGCTAGCTGCCCGGATAAACAGAAAAATGATGCTCCTGAAAAGAGTTTCGAACAACAGAATGTCAAACCGGAACCAACATCACGGGGCCGAATTACGGGAACCGTGACCGACCAAAATGGTGCGGTGATACCGTTTGCGACGGTTTCGATCAATAGTATCTCCGCCAACAAGACTGCCACGACAAATCCGGACGATTCGGGTGTTTACAGATTTCATGATCTTGTTCCGGGCAGGTATCTAATTGAAGTTGAAGCGCAAGGATTTATGGCAAGCCGTAGAGAAGTTGAAATATCGTATCACAACGAAGTAGCGGCCGACATCCAGCTTGGCATCGGCATTGAGGTAACCGTCGATGTCGTAGCAGATGTCGAGATGAGCAATACCGTCTCAGGCGGTGCAATGATTTCGGTCGATTATTCTTCACCTCTAGCCAAAGCAGTCGCGGACGACGACATTGATGAAGTGCGCGATCTTGTCATCAAAGGCGCAAATGTAAACGGGAAGGACGAGAATTATGACAATATCACACCGCTTTTTATCGCCGTGGAAAATGGCAATATTGAGATCACACGCCTGTTGCTTGATTTTGGCGCAAAGGTCAATGTTCGGGACGGTGAAAAACAGACTCCACTGATGAGGCTCGACAGTGACGCTACCGTCGAACTGGTTGAGCTTTTGATGGCTAATGGCGCCAAAGTTAACCTGGCCGACAATGAAGGCAATACGGCACTGATAATCGCGGCTGACGACGCTTCGGCTGAAGTGGTTCGTGCTTTGGTAAAGGCCGGAGCAGATGTAAATCTCGCGAAAAAAGATGGGGAAACCGCATTGATGAATGCCGCAAATCGCGGAGATGTCGAAAGTGTAAAACTGCTTCTCGAAGCCGGTGCAAATGTTAACGCCGTTGACAAAGACGGCGACAACGCCTGGGTATTTTCTGATAATAACGAGACAGATGAATTGCTGATCGCTTTCGGGGTTTCTGTAAAAGAACGTAAACGTGATCAGCCGAGAGTTGAACCTGTTGACAATTAGTCGGATGGGTCAGTTTTGATCAAGTTGTTTTTTTTTGGATTTATTAACCAACGTTGAAAGCGGCGGTTTCCGCAATTACAGGTGAAGCGGTGACGCGGAGGAACGCGGGCGAAA
>CAZUEI010000198.1:0-4505 GCA_964618985.1 uncultured Chloracidobacterium sp. | reverse complement strand
TTTTCCCCCTTGGACAGGTTCATGGGGAAGAAGGATTTTGAGAATTCGATTTCCGATATGCGGTTGAGTGACGGGCCGATTTTTCCAATACCGGTTGCGCTTCCGGTTCCCAGCGGCACTGATATTAAGCTGGATTCAGAAATTGCCTTACGTGATTCGCGGAACAACATTTTGGCCGTGATGAGGGTCGATGAAATATACGAATGGGATCATGACGAATTCGCCCGATCCGTTTTGGGGACAAACGATCTCCGTCACCCTTTGAATGCAGAAATGTATCGCTGGGGGAATTTGAACATTTCCGGCGAACTTCGTGTCCTTTCGCCGCCAAAACATTTTGATTTCCAGAATTTGCGGCTTACACCAACACAAGCGCGTTCAAAACTCGAAGCGCTTGGCAACACAAATGTCGTTGCTTTCCAGACACGAAACCCGCTTCATCGCGGGCACGAGGAAATGTGCAGGAATGCGTCGCAGTCAATAGGCGGAACTTTATTACTGCATCCCGCGGTCGGAATGACGAAGCCGGGCGATGTTGATCTCTATACGCGTGTCCGTACATATAGATCTCTGATCGAAAATTACTTCGATAAATCGAATTCGTTGCTTGCCCTGATCCCGTTGGCAATGAGGATGGCCGGCCCACGTGAGGCACTGTGGCACATGCTTATAAGGCGGAATTATGGAGCAAACTATTTTATCGTAGGGCGCGACCATGCAAGCCCGGGATTAGATTCAAATGGAAAACCATTTTACGAGCCGCTTGCCGCTCAAGAGTTGGCTTTACAGTTTAGCGATGAATTGGGCGTTAATGTGCTTATATATGATGAAATGGTATATTTGCCGAACGAAGACCGTTACGATGAGGTGTCAAAAATAGAAAAATCGACGGCCTATTTTTCGCTGTCCGGCACAAAAATGCGTAACGATTATCTGCAAACCGGCCAAATGCTGCCCGATTGGTTTACACGGCCCGAAGTGGCTGAAATTTTGACGCAAACATATCCGCCATTGCACAACGACGGCGTATGCGTGTGGTTTACGGGCTTGAGCGGTGCGGGCAAATCCACTATCGCCGAGATCTTGACAATTCTTTTGAATGAGCATGGACGAAGCGTCACTTTATTGGATGGCGACGTGGTTAGAACTAATTTGTCGAAAGGTCTGGGCTTTGGCAGGGAAGATCGCGATACGAATATTTTGCGTATAGGTTTTGTTGCTGCCGAGATAGTTCGACATCGAGGCTTGGCGATCTGCGCTGCGGTCAGCCCTTATAAAGCTGCACGTAATGAGGTTCGCGGCATGTTTGATAATGGCCGTTTTATTGAAGTGTTTGTTGACACGCCTCTTTCGATCTGTGAGAGACGTGATGTAAAGGGTATGTATAGCAAGGCTCGGAGCGGCGAGATCACTGGATTTACCGGCATCGACGATCCTTACGAACCGCCCGACAACGCCGAGATGATCTTAGATACCGTAAATTATACGGCAGAGGAAAATGCTCGTGGCGTGTTGGATCATCTGGTTAAACTTGGCTTTATATCGGCAGACTTAGGCAAAGATTCCTGATAAAATTTTGTAAAAGATATGTCGAATGCTCAAACGATCAATTTTAAGGTTGCCCCACAGGAGCAGAAGTTTCTCGAGGATCTGAAGAAAGATGTCGATCGCGGCATCGAGTTCATGAATGAGGGGCAGCAGGATCGCGCGATCATAATATTTAAGCAGCTTGTTCCTAAGGTCGATGTCACTTCGCCAACCTATGATCTCCTCCAGCATAATTTGCTGACTGCTTACAAGCAGCGTATCGAGCAAATTTTAAAAGAAGAAGATGTTACGCCTGTGAATCGATACCTGCCCGAGGTGTTTGCCCTTAATCTGAGTGGCTCGCTTTCAAAGGACTTCAAATTCAGAGGCGGATTTGCGGATGTTTTCCGACAACTCGGGATGGTCTTTTATGAAAAGAGACAGTATGAGGCTGCTTTAGCATGTTTTCGAAGGGCAATTGCGATCCAGCCATGTCCCTCGTATTACGTTGATCTGACGAATGCCCTCGCTTTCACAAAAAAAAAGGCCCAGTTGCAGGACTACACGCTCGCATACAAGCCGACTGATCTCGGCCGTCATATCTTTGTCACTTGCAGCCCAAAGAGCGGATCGACTTTTCTGAAAAATGTGCTGGTTGGTGTTACCGGCTTTCGCGACCTTTTTACAGTTTATGCGGCGCTCCAAAACGAGCATGAACTTGATATGCCACAACTGGTCAAATTCGGCAGCATAAACACGGTTACGCAGCAGCACGTTCGGGCTTCCGAAGCGAATATTCAGCTTATGCAGGCCTTTGGCATCAGGCCCGTAGTCCTTGTCCGGAACATTTTTGATACAGTGATCAGCCTGCTGGATTTTTATCGTCAGGGATTTACGTTCAGCACCTTTTTCGACCGTCAGGAATTCCTCGCTTTTGATGAACAGCAGCAAATCGACCTGCTTATCGAATATGCCATTCCATGGTATTTTCAGTTCGTCGCTTCGTGGCAGCGGGCGGAAAAGGACGATCGTGTTGAGGTCTATTGGTTGACCTATGACGAGATGATCAAAGACAAGGCCACTGCCGTTGAGCGTATTTTGGACTTTTACGACATAATGGCTCCAAAAGCGGAGATCGAAAGGCAAATTGCCCTTACAGAGTCCGACAAGGATAAGAACCGTTTTAACAAAGGTGTTGCGGGGCGCGGAAAAGCCGGGTTGTCACCGGCGCAGAGAGAGTCTGTCATTAAATTAAGCAGACATTTTCCAAATACAGATTTTAGTTGTTTAGGCTTATAATTTGCTCGTTCCACTTTGCAATTAGAATTTTTTAATATAGACTACCTTCATTAAGTTGTAGATTCGACGGAGTTATTATTGTCTTTTAGGTCAGTATCCGCATACGGAGATATGCATTTGATCGGAAACTTTACGTTGCTCGTGCGGTCGTTTTCGGGGGCTAATTACCTCCGAGGCGAGCGCGCGTTTTTAATTTTGGGGAGGACAGAAAATGAGCCAGTCACGGAATTTAAGAAGACTATTTTCAAAAAATATTAGGCCGCAAAATCCAGTGGTCAAGAGAGGCCTGAAAAGGCTGATACGCCGTCAGACAATTGCAATTGCATGCATGCTTTTGGCGGTTTGTTTTGTTCTTGGAGCCGATTATTATAAATCGGCTGCGATACTAAAGACGAGCAAGGAAGTAATTGTCGCGGATAAGAGACAATCCGTAAACTGGCAAGATGTTCCTAAGATCCTCATTGATAAGAGAACGGGGAAACGCATTGATCCGCAGGACGCGGTATTGGGCGGCGGCGATACATGCGGCACAGCCAGTGTGATAGGAGCTCTGCCCTTTAATGACGCCGGCACGACCGTAGGAGCGACGGATAATTACAAACTTCCGGCGGATGTCGTAGCACCGACGGTCACGGGTTGTCCTACTTGCACGGCAACCGGCGGCGGTCCGATTGGGGCGGCCCCGAGAGGCGGTGTTTATACGGGTACAATGACAGGCCCAGACGTTGCTTACAGCGTCACCTTCACGAGTGAAAATAACAGTCTAAATGTGACGATGACGCCGACGGGCGGGCAGGATCTGGCGCTTATTGTTTACACGAATGTGTGCAGCAACAATTTAGCTGATGCTATTGTTGTGGACGATGACGGAGCCTTTAACATTGCTGAGACTGTAACGATCTCAAACATGCCCGCTGGCACATATAATATTGTAGTTGACGGTTATTCGACCGGCGGAACTCCTCCCGGACCGAGCGGCCCATACACGCTTGCAGTTACCGGTACCGGAACGATCGGCACCGGAGCGACTCCGACGGCATCTCCAAGTCCGACGAACACAGCGACACCAACAGCTACGCAAACGCCTAGCTGCAACACGACGGTCAGCTATACCGGCCCGGCAGTGGCAATTCCTGACAACATTCCGGCTGGTGTTAATATCAATCTGCCTGTGGCCGGAGTTGGATCGGTTACGGATCTTAACTTCCGGTTCGACACCGGCGGAGCGTGCGACGCGACGATCGGTAATGCGAATGCAGCAATGGATCACACATTCATCGGCGACCTGACGTTCAGGCTGACGCCTCCGGACGGTTCACCGACTGTGGCGTTCCAGGCAAGACGCGGCGGAACGAGAGAGAACATCTGTGCTTCATTGCTTGACGACGAAGGCGGGTTCCCGAACATCTCGACATTGACGAGTGTCACGGGCTCGCCGCAGTCGGGCAACTTCTCACCTGAGACGACGGGTGCCCTCTCACTGCTTGACGGCGAGAACGCAAACGGCACTTGGGTCCTCAATGTCAGCGACAATGCGGGCATCGACACTGGTTCGATGAGGAGGTTCTCGCTCGAATTTGGAGGGCCGTGTGGCACACCGACGGCGACCGCTACTGGCTCGCCCGCAACAGCAACGGCGACAAGCACTCCGACGAATACGAATACGGCAACGGCAACCC
>CAZUEI010000197.1:0-4584 GCA_964618985.1 uncultured Chloracidobacterium sp. | reverse complement strand
GAGCGGGTAATCAAGGCTGGTACGACAATGCCCTGTGGGTAAATCCGCAGGACCCGAATTTTGTTCTCGTCGGCGGCATTGTGCTTTACCGCAGTTTCGACGGCGGGGCAACTCTCGAAGAAATCGGAAATTCCGGCGCGAACCTGCCGCATGCAGACCATCACGTCTTCGTCAATCATCCCGGCTTTAACAACAGCACCAACAAAACCGTATTTTTTGGCAACGACGGCGGTATTCAACGTATGGACGATGTCTCGATCGTGGCTCCGGCGACGGCGGGCTGGACTTCGCTCAACAACACGCTCGGCGTTACGCAGTTTTACGGCGGGGCGGGGAATTTATTGTCCGGCAGGATTATCGGTGGAACACAGGACAACGGAACGGTTCGCTATAGTGGCAATACGAACACCTGGATCTCGACGGCGGGGGCGGACGGCGGCTATTGTTCGGCGGACCAGACAAACCAGAACTATTTTTACCTTGAAAAGCAATTTCTGGATGTTTATCGCAGCAGCGACGCAGGGTTGACTTCGATCCCGATCAAAAACGGGATCGGTGACGTTCCGCCCAACTGCGGAACAAGCGGACAGCCTGCATGTCAAACCAATTTCATAGCACCTATATTGCTTGATCCCGGCGAACCCGAAAGGTTGTTGGCCGGCGGCTGGTCACTGTGGCGCACAAGCGATGCCCGAGCGGCAACTCCGAGCTGGACTGCGATCAAGGGTCCAACTGGCGGCAACTCACCCATCAGTGCGATCACGATCTCGCCGCTGAATTCGGCTTTTATCGTCGTCGGCCATAACAACGGTGATGTTTATTACACTTTTTCGGGAACAACTGTCCCGGCGCCCCCGCCGAACGCCTGGATAAAGATCGACGGCACGCTGCCGAACAACAACTTTGTGACGCGAGTCGTGATCGATACTTCGCGCGCTCCCAATTGGATCTATGTCACTTTCGGCGGTTTCACGGCAGATAATGTTTACGTCACAAAAAACTTGGGCAGCACTTGGACTGATATTACGGGAACTGGCGCAATCGGCCTGCCGAACGTGCCTGTTCGCACGCTGGCGATACACCCTTATAACCCGAATCTACTCTACGTTGGAACGGAAGTCGGAATTTTTACGTCGAACGATGCCGGAGTCAGTTGGGACTTACCTAACGGCGGGCCGGCCAATGTTTCGGTTGACGAGCTGTTTTGGATGGGTGGCGATTTGATCGCCGCGACGCATGGGCGTGGAATGTACCGGGCTTCCGGCGGAGTTTACGTGGACTGTAATTACACCGGCGAGCAATTCGGGACGTTTACCCAGCCGTATCGAACGATCAACACCGCCCTCAGTTTTTTGCCATTCGGCCGTCACACGCCGGTCTGGCTTAAACCCTGTACTTACAACGAGCAGGTCAACACCGCCAACTATACGAACAGAAGATTCGAGCTTCGGAGCTTAGGAGGCTCTGCCACTGTATCGCCATAGCGAGCAATCATGAGGAAGCAACAATGAAAAAATCGAAATCAATCTATCATATTTTTCTTCTGGCTCTGTGTCTCTGCATCACTGCGGTTGAAATTGCGGCGCAGACGGGCGGGACGTTCGAACTCTCGCGTTCGGTGATCGCAACCGGCGGCGGGTCGAATTCCAGCGGCGGCACATTTCAGGTTGACGGAACCGCCGGGCAGGGGTTTGCCGGATCGACATCGAACGCGGGCGGGTTCGATCTGCACGGCGGGTTTTGGTTTCAGGGTCAACAAGCCGCCGAGCCGCAGATAATGGGAACAGTCACGTATGGCAACGCTATCGGTAATCCGGCACCGCCGCGATTTGTGAAGAATGTGTCGCTGAGCAGCACTGTAGGCTCGCCTGCGGTCGGGCCGGTGATAACGGGAACGCCCGGGACATATGTGCTGACTGGCTTTGGGGCGGGTTCATACACGATCAAGCCGACAAAACCGGGTGGCCCGAACACGGCTATCACGTCAAACGATGCGGCGAGGGTCGCACAAGGCGTTGTAGGATCACCGTCTTTCGTAAGCCAAAACCAGAGGTTTGCGGCGGATGTGAGCGGCAACGGCAATGTGACGTCGAATGACGCAGCACTGATCGCGAGGTTCGCGGCGGGGCTTACAGGCGCGGGTAATGCCGGGCAGTGGAAATTCTTTGTTACGGGAGCACCGTCTCCCCTGCCAACTCCGCCACAGACCTATAACGACAGCAGGACATACGCTTCGGTGACGAGCAACCTGACGGGCGAGGACTATGTAGGCATTCTGGTCGGCGAGGTTTCGGGCAACTGGAATCCGGCGACGCACCCCAGGCCAGTCGGCAGCAGGCAATTGGCAGTTGGCGGTGGGCCGGTGAAAAACATTGCTGTTGATTTGCCTCAGATGGTGACTTCGACGGACAAAGAGATAATTATTCCGTTTAGTGTTCAGGGAGCGGCCGATAAGGGAATCATCTCGTATGAGTTTGATCTCAGGTATGACCCGGCGGTGATTCAGCCGCGTGCCGATTCAGTCGATGTGAAAGGCACGTTAAGCCGCGGGCTTTCTGTGGTTGTTAATCCGTATGAACCGGGATTTTTGAGAGTTGTGGTTTACGGCGCTTTGCCGATAGACAAGGATGGCGTGCTTTTGAATCTGCGGTTTGTGGGCGTGGGTCAGATAGGTTCGGTTTCGCCGATTGTTTTCGAGCGGATAATGTTCAACGAAGGCGACGCAAACGTGACAACTAAGGATGGAAAAATTGAGCTTACAAGCGCAAAAGAACATTAACCACGAAACACACGAACTACACAAAAGTTATCGATATTGCTTTCGTGATTTTCTTGTTTTTCGTGGTTATCTTGCGCCTCGTGCCGACCGTTCCGACCATCCCGCCAACGCCGCCAGGCGTGGACCACCTAGTCAGGGACGCGGTCATACAAAGGCACCTTGTGGTCATACAAAACGTCATTTTGGTCATACGGGTGATCATTTATAGAGATCTTTTTCGCTTCTTACGGATTTGATCACGCGTGACAGTTTGTAGCGGTAGAACGACGGTTTGTTGGGCTCATTCTTGGCTTTTTCGCGGACGACCTCGATCTTGTAAAAGCGGCCGGGCTTAAAATCAAAGTCGGTTATCGGGTCGCGTAAAACGTGCCATATCGAGTTTTTGTCATTCTTGATCTGCAGGCATTTTGTGGCTGATTTTTCATCGCAACTTACCTTGTGGTTGCTGACAAAAAACGTCTGGCGATCTTCAGTGGTTGGTTCGCTGACGGGCGGTTTTTCGTTATCTCGCTCAAATCGTAGAAAATTCTTTGTATTGGAAGAGAAAAAGGTCAAAACTCCTTTTTCCAGCGAATACTCTGTCGCATTTTCCAATGTTGCAGTAAAAAGGCTCTCGAATTGTCCCGTTATCTCGTCGCAAAACATTTCGGTCGAGGTGAGCGTGCCGATTTTTATTTTGTGACCGGGACCGACGGTCAGATCGCCCCCGAAAATATTGCAGCCGGATTTGCCGCCGATCTGTTTATTGTTTGAGATAGAGACGAAGATCGTCATCTTATCGATAGAAAACTCCTGCGTCGGTGTAAAATTGTAACCGGTCAGTTTCCATCTACCGTTGATGTCGCCATGCGACGCTCCGCGCGTCACACAGGCGTTTATGAGGATAAGAACACAGTAGATCAGGATCAATTTGGTCATATTAATATTCATATATCACGCTCGTCCCTTTTATAGAACGTCAGAAATGACTTATCTTGCGTGGTTAGTTCTGACTATCTCCTGGTGGGTTTATATTTCATTTTCATATAGACGTCGCCGCGGCGTAGCTCGTCGAGCATTTGCGCCAGCCTTTTTGCTCGCGTTTCGTCACGTTTTGCGCGTGTGATCCAGCCTATGTAATCGTTCCGCTGATATGGCGGCCTTGATTCATAAGCATCGAAGAGTTTTGCCCTGCTAAGAGTCTCCATCACAAAATCTGGCATCGAGTAACGCTCACGTCTTGCTGCAGGAGTCTTTTTTGGCATTCCAGGCCGCCTTTTTTTCTCCGAGATCGATTTGACAACGGTTACGCCTTTGGGAGCTTGTTCACGTCCATTTAGCCTTTCAACTGACAGTTCATAGGCCTGCTTCAGCAGCCGCTTTACATCGCTCTTAGGAAATTTCTTAATACCCGGCACACGCAAACTGCGAAACTGATTACCGCTGCCCTTTAGCAATCCTTTCGGATCATCAAGCTTTACACCCCACATAAACCCGAATATGACACCGCGCGTCCCGACCGCGATCGAGCAAAAAATATCGCTCATCCTGTCGGTTGGAGCCCAGCCAAATGCAAGAAAATTGTAGTTGTCATAGATCAGTTCGTTGCATTTCGGATACAGGCGCCAGACCCAATCGCGAAGCCCAAGAGCGATGTCGCGCGACTCACTGGGAAAAGCATCGAGGAACCTCAGCAGATCATTTTTGTCTGATATTCCCATAGATCAAAGATTGGCGGCGAATCATGATTATACCACCCATTCGTAGCCGGAAAATGTGAAAAGATTGTCTCCTGAATGCAACTTATTGGCTGGTTCGGGGTTCAA
>CAZUEI010000196.1:0-4634 GCA_964618985.1 uncultured Chloracidobacterium sp. | reverse complement strand
TGTCGAATGACAATGGGCGGAAAGGTGGTGGGCCGATCCGCCCATTTGAGTACCGTTGAGTAGGAGCTACGGCAATTAGCTTGCCAAGCGGCTACTGCCGCAGTTCTAAAATACTCAGCGAAAAAAAGGTGGAGCGGTGACATACCGTTCCGCCTTTTTGCGCATTTAACTCGGACATATTACGGTTATCGCAGAACAAGTAACGAATATCTCTGGGTTGGCGACGTTAGCCCCGGGCGAGGATCTCGTTATTTTTTGTTTTGCAGAACAAGAACAATGACCAAATCTGCCAAAATCCTTATCGCTTCGTGGCCACTGTTATTGCAGGTTAGGTTTGTTCAGGTGCTTCTGCCGGAAACAACTTTTGTCGGCTACAGGTGGCTGGGCGAATTTGCTCTTGCAGCATTCCTTCTGGTTTCATTACTTGTCGCTGTATTTGATAGATCTTTCCGCTTTTGCAAGATCGCGAAGGGGGAACTGATCGCGATAGTTTTGCCGCTGGTTCTTTTTACGGTTTGGAGCGGCCTTTCATGTTTTTGGGCATCGTCGTGGCGAAGTGCGATGCATCATACATTGCTTTGGGGATGTTTTACGGTCTTTTATGTTCTGCTCCGGTCGGCATTTCAATACAAGCAATGTCTTTCCTACTGTTTGAAGATCACCGGACTTGTCGTTCTTATCATAAGCGCCGCCTGCCTGCTTGAATTTTTTCTCAGCCCGCGAATAGGTTTCGTTACCTTTGTGGTGCGATATTATCCATACGCCGAGGTCCTCGCCTGTCTGCTCCCGCTCACACTCGTCATAGCGATAAACGATACCAGCCGTCGTTGGATCAGCGGAATGATCTTCAACTTGATGGCGTGGTGTTCGGTGGTGGTAATTGCATCACGAACGATGTTCGCAGCCGCCGCTGTTTCTATTTTAATGTCCGCCGGCATGTCAATAGCTCTTCACTGGTATTCGGCCCGCGTGAAAAGGTGGGTCATATTTATCGGCTTGGCTCTCGCTATCATTGTTGGCTCCCAAATGCTGCTTAAGTCGGATCAAGAGAGAGCATTGCTCCAGCGGTTCGCCGGGACCGACACAACGAACGTCCAAAACGCACGATTACGGATGTTTTATTGGGGAATGGCTGTAGCGGGCTTTAAGACAAGCCCCCTTGTGGGTATCGGAGCCGATAATTATTTTTCGGGTTACAAAATGCTGCGCGAAAAATATTCCGAAGCGAATCCGGATAATCCAATGCTCGAGGTTATTGAAGAATTACTGGCGGAACGCGCTCATAATGAGTATTTGCAGATATTGTGTGAACTTGGTTTGGTTGGAGAGGGGCTTCTTGCCTGGCTGCTGACGGGGATCGCCTATATGCTCGTTCTGGCCATCAGGAAGCGTGCTTCTTTCGTCACGTTAGGGGCGCTGGTGGGAACCATTACCTTTCTACTTTCATCCTTTGCGAGCTCCTATTCATTTCGCGTGCCCGCAAACGGATTGTGCTTTTTCTTTTTGATCGCTGTTGCTGCAGTGGAAATATTTAAGCCGGAGTCTGATGACACTTCCGATCCCGGGGAAAGTAGGAGAAAACCGTTGTTTTTGGCCGTGGGGTTATTAGTTTCTATATCGATGCTGGATTTTTCCGCCGTCCGTGCTTTGAGTATCCATCATCTGACAAATTCTCTAAACACCGCTGACACTGAGTATGCCGAGACGGAGATCAAACGGGCCATTGGTCTGGATGCGTCCGAGCCGATGTTCAGGTCGGTTTATGGACAGCAGTTGTATCTTGCGGGGCGGTATGAGGAAGCGATTCCGGAACTGCGGCTAGCGGTCGAAAATGGCGTGGCAAGCTCGCCGTCGTATTTCAACCTGCTTTCGGCGGAGATGCGTGCCGGAAAGCCCGATGCCAAAATTACTTTTGAAGAAGCCCTGCGCGTTTATCCACGTTCGATATTCATGCGCACGGCTTACGCTGCCTTTCTCAAACGCCGGGGCGAAGCGGCTGCAGCGGATGTTGAATACAAACGAGCTTTTGAAATAAATCAGAAACTGGCCCGAAGCTGGCAGCTCGCCCATGACGAAGGGCTTGAGCGACTGTCCATCGTCGCAAATGCCGACCCGGATTATACCAAGCCAATGGATCTGATCCCCGCCGACGGAGCTTTAGCGTTAGTGAGTTTTCAACGATAAAGTGAATGCCTAACTCTTACCGAAGAATGCAACACCGTGAATCCGTAGATTTATGCGATAATCAGATCGTCGCTTTGGACGGGTTTAGAATTACTGGCTTGCGCGTTTGGATCCTACCCTGAAACGTAAATTTTCCAAACGCGCCGGAAAAGGCTGTGAGCATAGATCGCAGCCTTTTTTCTTTGCTTCGCAGGTCATTTGAGGTCGTGCTTATCCAACGTTGAGTGTATCGCCCTTACTTACGTGCGGGCTTCCGCATTTATCTGAGATCGTGCTTATCCAATAGATGCCTGAGGGCGTGGACGGGCATTTGGAGGAGTTCGGCGGCGCGGGTTTGTTTGTTGCCGGCGGACTGCATGGCTTCGGCGACGTACTGTTTTTCAATCTCGTTGAGCAGCGACGGTAGGTGAAGGCCGCCTTCAGGGATTTCGACGCGGTGCGGTTGCGGGGCGCGGGATGTGTCGGTGCAATGTTCGGGCGAGATCAGTTTGCCGCTCGGCGTGAGGGCGACGGCACGTTCGATGACGTGTTCGAGCTCACGTACGTTGCCGTTCCACGTGCGTTCCTGAAGTACGCGAAGAGCTTCGGGCGACATCAAGAGTACTTTGCCAGAACGCGTCGAGAACCTTTTCATAAAGTGCTCCGCCAGATACGGAATGTCGTCGCGGCGTTCACGCAGCGGCGGCACATGCAGCGGTATAACCGAAATTCGATAAAAAAGGTCGCGGCGAAACGTGCCGTCCTCGATCATCGGTTCGAGGTCGCGGTGCGTCGCGGCGATCACGCGCGTGTCAACGGACGTCTCATCGGAAGCACCAACGCGACGGACCTTTTGTTCCTGAAGAACGCGCAGCATCTTCACCTGCATCGCCAGCGACATGTCGCCGATCTCGTCGAGAAAGATCGTACCCTTGCTGGCTGATTCAAAAACGCCCGCGCGACTTTCGTTCGCACCGGTGAAGGCTCCTTTGACGTAGCCAAATAATTCAGATTCCAATAATGTCTCAGTAAGGGCACCGCAATTGATGGGTATGAAAGGCTTTTCGGCGCGATCGGACATTTCGTGTATCGCCCGCGCCACAAGCTCCTTGCCGGTGCCGCTTTCGCCGGTTATCAAAATAGTTGACTGTTCGCGGGCGACTGCCTCGATCATGCGGAAAAGCTCGGCCATCTTCTCCGACTGCCCGATAATGCTCGCCAGGCTGCCCATCTTTCGCTGGCCTGCGCGCAGGGCACGGTTTTCGTACACCATCGCCTGCTTTTCGAGCGTGCGTTTGACGATGACTTTTAGCTCTTCGTTGTTGAACGGCTTTTGGATAAAATCATCGGCACCAAGCGTAAACGCAGATCGTGCGGTCGCGATCGTGCCAAAAGCTGTCATCAATACGACGCCAATATCAGGATCGATATCGCGTGCGAGTTTCAGAAGCGCAATGCCGTCAATGTCGGGCATCCGCACGTCGGAGACTATGAGGTCAAATGTTTTGTTCTTGATCTTGGTAAGCGCGGTGCGGCCGTCATGAGCCGTGTCAACGGCGTGGCCTTCGGCCTCGAAAAGTTTCTTTAGAACCTCACGGTAACCTGCTTCATCATCAACGATCAGTAGTTTTGACATATTGGTTAGCAGTCAGCAATCAGCGGTCAGCAATGAGTTTCATGTTCTCGTGGCAAATAGCTGAATGCTGGTTGCTGATTGCTTATATAGCTATCTTTTCGGCAGATCGATAGTGACCGCTGTGCCTTTGCCGGCTTCGCTTTTAACGTCTATGCGGCCGCCATGCTCCGTGACGATGCGGTGGACTATCGAAAGGCCAAGCCCGGTGCCGCCTCCGTCGCTATGAAACGGCTCGAATATCTTATCTATATTTTCCGGTTCAATTCCATGACCGGTGTCTGAAACAACGATCCTCACGCGCGCCGGATACGGCACTGTCAACGCGACTGACAAACGCCCACCTTCGGGCATTGACTTTATCGAATTACGAGCGAGATTCCAAATGATTTGCTTGATGAGCGTTGTGTCAGCCTGCACGACGACCGGTTCGGCAGGCGGGTCAAAGTTAAAAGTATGCTTATCGTTAACGCCCGGGTCGTGACGAAAAAGCGCCAGGCAGTCGGCAATTGCGTCGCCGACATTTACTTCCGCTTGAGTCGGTGCTGCGCCGTCGTCCGAGCCGGGCCGCGCGTAAGCGAGGAAATCAGTGATTATCGTGTTCAGCCGTTCCGATTCGCGTAATACGACATCCATCAGCTCAGCATCGTCATCCTGCCCAGACTTTGCAGACAAGAACTGCAGAGCGCTGCTCATCGAGCCCAAAGGATTCCTTATCTCGTGAGCAAGGCCTGCTGCGAGACGCCCGACTGCCGCCAGCCGGTCGGAGCGGCGAACCGCCTCCTCCATCGCATGCAGCTTCGTCATATCTTCAAAAACGAAGATCAGCCCGGTTATC
>CAZUEI010000195.1:0-4653 GCA_964618985.1 uncultured Chloracidobacterium sp. | reverse complement strand
TTCTTCAAATTGCCCGGAGATATCTCTGCCAGCTTTTCTGCCAGGTCACCCTGCGGCCCGTTGGCGTACAGTGTTGACGTGTGAGCAACGGTATTGACTTGATCGATCCACGCTTTATTAATGCGTGGATTCGCATGCCCGACGCTCACGGTGAGCACGCCGCCAAAGCAATCGAGATACTCGTTTCCCTCAGCGTCCCACACCTTTTCGCCTTCGCCCTTAACAATGGCCAGCGGCTCCTGGTAATACATTGCCACGGCCGGGAAAAGAAATTCCTTGTGCTTTTCAATGGCACTTTTTAGAGAAGATTTTTGTTCTGCTTGAGTCATAATTGTGTTTTTGCTGAATTGAGGAATAATAGCAAAATTCCTTAGATAAGTGAACAAGGACAAAGCCATGCCCGACAACGAAGTCTTGACTACAATTATGAGACGGATTAAGCTGTTGGCTCATTCTAATTAAAGTTCGACAATTGGAGGTATTCCATCAATGCTGATTTTTGATTCGGCCGTTAAATTGATACGGTTCGCTCTCGTAGCCGGCCTTATTTCTTTTTGTTCGATTCCCGGAGCCGCTCAAAGCGGCCTATCGCTCTATTCCCAGATCAAGGCATTTTCATTATCGGGTGGCAAAGCCGATGTAAATGCATTGGTAATTAAGCGTGACCGGGCTGAGATGACTTTAAGCGGGACGTTTTATTTTTCGGCCACTGTAGAGGGAAAGGTTACGGGCGCGGTCTTTATTGGAAGTGGAATGTTTAGGGCACAAGCGCCGCCAGTTGATTTCGAGAGAGCTAATCTCAGAAGGCTGCTCGGTGTTGAGGACGCCGTCGAATCGGATTTCAGAACCGCCGTATTTAAATTTTCCGATGATACATTCGATCTTATTGGTAAGAATAAAACCGAAGGTCAGGCGCCGCCTCAGGCTCAAACACTGGCAAGTGAGATCGACGCCAGAATTTTAAAAGAGACAGGTGCAAACATTTCGTCTAGGATCACGCTGTCGATATTAAATCATGAAACGCCGGGATTTTTCTTTGCCAATTTCGACGGCGGAAAACGCGGACGGTTCAGCTATCTGCTCGATCATCAAAACCGCATTCCGACCGATTATTTTTATCTGAATGCCGGCGAAAGCGGCATGATCTTCAAGTATCAATCGGACGACGATGACAATGATATTTGGATGGCTTTTCACAGCCTTTCAAATTACGCAAGCGGAACGGCCTCATATTCGGACCTAAACGATCTGGTTGACATAATCCATTACGATATGAACATCGACCTTCGCCAACCAAAAAAACAACTTGGCCTGCAAACAAAGATAAGAATGCAGAGTAAGAAAGCTGACCTCCGCGCCGTTACTTTTATCATCGGCGAATCGCTCGGCGAATACGAAAACCAGCGCTTAAAGAAGCAAATGCGCGTCAAATCCGTTCGGTTAGATTCAACTGCGTTAGAGTACGTCCAGGAAGACTGGGAAAGTGGATTTACCGTTTTCTTTCCTTCGGCGGCGGTGGCCGGACAGGCATTTGTCCTGGACTTTGACATAGCAGGTGATTTTCTGCGTCAGCCTACTTATTTTGATGATTGCAACTATCCGCGTTCCAATAGCAGTTGGTATCCGCAGCAGGGATTTCTTGACCGCTCAACATTCAACTTCACTTTTACGCACCCTAAAAAATGGAAAGTCGCCAGCACCGGAACACGCGTCAGCGAAATACCCGATACAACGGACAAAGACCTGATGGTAACGAAATATGTAATGAACATTCCGGTTTCCCTGCAGACTTTTGCTCTCGGGCCGTTCGAAAGGCATAAAGAAGCGATCAAGTGGGACAACGGCGACAAACCAACGCCGCTTGAGTTCAATTCCATGCCGGGTAACGACCTTGCGATCAAGGAAGATTTTATTCTTGCCGAGCTCAACAATTCCGTTCGCCATTTTCAGTTTCTCTTTGGCAAATATCCGTATGAGAACTACGGTGCGGTCTTTCACCCTTACGGATTCGGGCAGGGATTTGCGACTATGCTGACGATCCCTAATACTGATCGTGCAAGGAAAAGCACTTATGCTTTTCTTGCCCACGAAACCGCTCATCAATGGTGGGGCAACATTATTTCGTGGCGCTCGTATCGCGATCAATGGCTGAGCGAGGGTTTTGCAGAATACTCAGGCATAGTCTATACGGGTGTCCGTGATGGGCATAAATCAGCCTCCACCCTTATTGACCAAATGAGACAGTCGCTGAAGGATCCGCCCTACACGGCGATGGGGCCGGGAAAGGGTAAACTGGTTGACGTCGGCCCGATCATTCTCGGACATCGTCTCGAAACCAAGAAAACCCATGGGGCATACAGCACTCTAATTTACAATAAGGGCGCGTTGGTTTTGCGAATGATCCATTTCCTGATGACTGACCCTTCAAGCGGAAACGGCCAGCCGTTCTACGACATGATGAAGGATTTCGTAAATAAATACCGTGATAACGTGGCTTCGACAGACGATTTCAGAAACGTAGCGAACGAGCATTTCGCAAGAACTCCGATAGCAAGAAAATACGGACTCAAAAACCTTGATTGGTTCTTCCAGCAGTGGGTTCACGGCACGGCCTTGCCTTCGTATAGATTGGAATATCAGATAGAAAGCCTGCCGGACGGCACTGCGAATGTTACGGGTAATGTTATTCAGGAAAACGCCCCGGAAAATTGGTTTATGCCTTTACCGGTTGTGATGAAATTCGGCGGCGACAAGTATGCCTACGGCACAGTAGCTGCAGTTGGCCCAAACGCGCCGGTTAAGATCAAGCTCCCCATGAAACCTGAAAGCATTGAACTCGACCCGAAACGATGGGTTCTGTCGGATAAGACCTCAACGAAATAAAATTAAATTATGCTGAATTCGATAAAATATTCGCTGCCTGCGGAGTTGGAAGCGACGCTTCAAACTGAGCTTGGCTGTTGGCGTGCAGATGGAAAAATCGAACGACTTTGGGCAAAGGACGCGAGCATCTGGACTGACGATGACGAGGCAAAATGGCTAGGTTGGCTTGATATTGTTGATAAAGAATCAGGCAATGTTGAAAAATACCACTCCTTTCACGACGATATTTCCAAACAGGGTTTCACGGACATATTGCTGCTCGGCATGGGCGGCTCTTCGCTTTGTCCTGAGGTTCTTGCTCTTACATTCAGCAAAGCAAATTTTCACATTCTTGATTCGACCGTTCCCGCTCAGGTCAAGGCCGTTGAAGAAAGGATCGATCTTGAAAATACTTTATTCATTGTTGCCAGCAAGTCCGGCTCGACGCTCGAACCAAATTGCTTCAAGCAATATTTCCACGAAAAGGTCGCCGAAAAAGTAGGTCGCGAGAAAGCGGGACAGCAATTCGTCGCTATTACAGATCCAGGCTCAAAGATGGAGCAGATCGCGAAGAATGACGGGTTTCGTAACATTTTCTACGGCAAACCTGAGATTGGCGGTCGATTTTCGGCGTTGTCGGCGTTTGGTTTGACGGCCGCAGCTTCAATGGGCCTCGATGTCGAGCAATTGTTGCAGCGCGCAGGTGAGATGGTCGAGGCTTGCAAACATTTCGATCCGAGTGAAAACCCCGGCGCGTTGCTTGGCTCAATCCTCGGTGTAAGTCATACGCATGGCCGCGATAAGCTGACGATCTTCACTTCGCCAGAAATTCACGACCTCGGCGCATGGCTCGAACAGTTGATAGCGGAATCGACGGGCAAGAACGGAGTCGCGATCATACCGGTTGATCGCGAACCTATCCAGCCAGCTACGTCATACGGAACCAACCGCATTTTCGCTTTTTTGAGTGTGAAAGGCGGCAATAATTTTGATGCGGAATATGATGCGATCACTTCAGCCCGACATCCGGCAGTTAAGATCGAGCTTGAGTCGATAGGCAACCTCGGCCAGGAATTTTTCCGTTGGGAATTTGCGACTGCCGTTGCAGGTTCGATAATGCGAATAAATCCATTCAACCAACCCGATGTCGAAGCGGCAAAGATCGAGGCTCGAAAGATAACGGATGAATTCGAGAAAACAGGTTCACTGCCGGACGAGCGACCGTTCTTTCAAGAGGATGGCATCTCTCTTTTTACGGGCGATGAATATGCTGCAAAGTTGGCCGCAATTGTGAGTGAGCATTCCTTAAAAGCACTTCTAAATGCTCATATCGCAAACATAATTAGTAACGACTATTTCGGCCTGCTCGCCTATGTCGAAATGAATGACGAGAATTGGAAATTGCTTGATGCAATACGTGAAAGCGTTCTCAGGCGAACCGATGCGGCAACGTGTCTCGGTTTTGGGCCGCGTTTCCTGCATTCGACGGGCCAGGCGTACAAGGGCGGAGCTAACAACGGCGTATTTTTGCAGATCACTTCGGATGACGAATTTGACCTCGAAGTTCCCGGCCAAAAATATACATTTGGCGTTGTCAAAGCGGCACAGGCACGCGGCGATTTTCAGGTTTTGATTGATCGCGGACGCCGCGCTTTGAGAGTGCATCTTTCGGCAGACGTTCCGAATGGCCTGAATAAACTCGCGTCGATGGTTTGATTGTTATTTGTTTACTATTTTGTCCAACCGCTCTATCATAGACACGCTGCCAACCGAGGCCGAAAATATGCCAAA
>CAZUEI010000194.1:0-4710 GCA_964618985.1 uncultured Chloracidobacterium sp. | reverse complement strand
CAACCGCCAACACTTGCGGATCACCTTCGTTGAACATAATGCGCTCGAACACAAGCGGCGAAACGGACCCGTTTACTCCGACAGTATCAAAACGAAGGTTTAGCAGGATGCCGTTTTCGTTTATCGGCATCGGGCCGTATAGCACGACGCGCAGCAGTCCGGGCTGGTTTGGGTTCGCAACCGCCATAAGCCCTCGGCTGGCAGTTCCGGTTACATCAACAGGATTCTCCTGAGGCTGTATCACCGTCGGGTCGTAACGAAGATCAAACTCGTAAGAGATGATCTTCTTATGTGCCGCTCCCTGAACATTGACCGGAATGATGATCTCTTTGTCCGTCGAAACTACCATTTGCGGCAGTTCGACCGCGGTGCTTCTCTCAGGCCCGTTTATCGGCCGCGGATGTGTCGCCGGATTCCAGTTGCCCGAAACCTCGCCGACCAGAATGGCCACATAATCCTCACCAGTCAAGTTGCTCGTCACCGAAGCATAAGTCCGGCTGTCGTTATAGGTCTGTGGCGGTGTCGGAAGAGGCGACGGTGCTCCCGTTACGAAGAACTTCCACTGGCCGGCATTTCCCGCGCCTGTAAGTCCAGCCGCGAACCTTGCGATCAATGCAGCGTCGTTCGACGTGACCCCGCCGTTGCCGCTCGTATCTGCCGCAAACCTCTGGTTCTGACTTACGAAGCCCGGTGATGCCACAACGCCCTGTGCCACTCTCGCCGCGTCGTTTGACGTGATCGCCCCATTCGCACCACCCGGCTTTGTTGGTTTTATCGTGTAAGAGCCTGCCCCAAAGCCCGTGAGCGTATATGTTCCGGGCGTTCCAGTGATCACAGGCCCGACCGCAGGGGAACCGACTGTGCTCGCAACCGACACGTTCTTAACAAAGCGCGGCGGCACAGGATTTCCGATCGCGTTGCCATACGTAATTGTCCCGCTGATCGTCCCTGGAATCGCAGGCCGAGTCCAGAAACCGCTCTCGACCGTATAGGTTCCATCAGTCGAGGTCTTTCCGGCAACGGTTTGGCCCGCCGTCCCTTCGACCGTGTATGTCGCATCGTTCGAGCGCCCCCCGCCGCGTGAAATAACACTCTTTTCGATCAGAAATCCACCTCCCGATTGGGAAGAGACGGTGACGCTAACAATGGCCAGCGCGGATATCGCAAACAAAATGAAAATAATGACCTTTCTCATGATTTACCTCAATTCTTTGGACGGCAAATCTCTGCCGTCTCATTCTGCGAATAAACGAGAGCCTTTAGCGCATCGATCTCAGCCTTTTGTTCTTTTACGTGCAATAGCAAAGCGTCGATTTTGTTTTGCTGATCGTTTATTGCTGATTGCTGATTTCTGATTTCTGATCTCTGTTCTTCTATCTGCTTCTGCTGCTCCTTGAAGGCATTGACAAAAGCCACGCTCAACCGGTCGTATTTGACGCCCTCGACCTCGCCTTTGTCGTTGTAGGTGACAAATCGCGGATCGATCTTTTCGATATCTTCGGCTCCGAAACCAACGTCCTTCATCCCGCCTTCTTTCCAATCAAATGTGATCGGGTGCAGTTGTTGCACAAAAGACATTCCCTGCGAAAACCGGTTGATGTTCGTCTTATACCGCAGGCTCGATGAGCATAAAGAGATCTGATTGAACGGATTAAAGCACAGAGGCACCCCGCCGGCCGCGCCGAGGCCGAAAAGCTGAACGATACCGCCGGGTTGGATCACCATCTGCGTCACGTTTCCTTCGCGAAAGTGGATCGAGCCGCCGTTCGGACGGTTTATTAAGGTGTCTGTACCGTTTCCAAGAATTGAGTAGTTTGAGCAGGTCAGCGTCGAGGCGAAGCCTATTCCCACATGTCCCGCATTACAACCGCCTCCGCCGAATAATACTTGGCCGCTATTGTCGGCAACGTGGAGTTTAGACGCTGGTGCAGTCGTGCCGATGCCGACATTCGTATCGGCCGTCGCGCCGTTTACGCCGTTGATGCTGCCAAGAATAAGCGAATTGTCTTGAGCAACGGCAGCTCGAAATCCGATGGCGGTCGCGTTATTACGAGTGCTGCTAACTGATGCGGCCTCGCTGAAAGCGCCCAAAAATGTATTCGAACTTCCTGCTACCAGATTGGTGCCACCGGCACCGCGCCCTATCATCGTGTTGTCCGATCCGTCCACAATATTCCTGCCGGCCTGTCGGCCAAAGAACGAATTCCGTGCGCCCTGGTTGTTTGTGTACCCTGCCTCATACCCAAAAAATGAATTGCCGGCAAAAGTCGTATTTCGGCCAGCGTCGGCCCCAACTAGGGTATTTGTACTGGAAACTCCGGCCTGCCCGGCTCCAGGGCCGACAAAAACACTAAAGGACCCCAACGGGACGCTGAGGACCCGGCTTCCACCTAGATTGTATTGAGAGGTCGCGTTGACCACGAAAGCATTCAGCGTTCCGCCGGCTGTACCGTCACCGCTGATATTGAAATTGCTCGAGGTTTGCGGCGATGTCGTGTTTTGAATGTAATTTCCACTTCCGGCCGGTATTCCACCCGTTGTCACGCTGTCAGCCGTCAGACTTTTTACCGAAAACGGAGCGCTGTCTATTTGCTGGCGCGGACTTAGCGTATTGAACGATCCGCCGCCTGTTGGCCGCACGCGTATCTCAAGAAACCGTAGAAACCCACCGGTATATTGATCGCCGAAATCAAGCGATACCGAGAAAATGCCTCCGGACACCGGGATCGCGCTTCGCGATACTGTCGGCCCGATCTGAATGCCGAGGCTCAACGCGCTAAACAACGCGAACTCAAAATCGTAATTGCCGTTTGCGAGATTCACGCCGTCCTTCAGGCTGCCCTGATAGGTAAACTCGGTCGTTTGCGCGGAGATAGCACATACTACGAGAATGATCAGGATTATCGTCGAAAATAGATTACGAACACAACGCATATTAGCTGCCTCCGTTAGATTGTTTAGTAGTCACTTTCATATTACTACCATTCGACCTTTTTTCAAGCCAATTATTTGCCAGTGCATCCTTTAGCGTCCGGCTTTAGCTGACAGACAATTTGTCTTAATTCGTTGATCTCGTTCTGCTGTTTTTCTATCTGCTCCTGCTGTTCCCTAAAGGCATTTACAAAGGCGACGCTCAGGCGATCGTACTTTACGCCTTCGACCTCGCCCGATGAGTTGTAAGTGACAAATCGCGGATCGATCTTCTCTATGTCTTCTGCTCCGAAACCGACATCCTTCATCCCGCCCTCCTTCCAATCAAACGAGATTGGGCGAAGTTTGTTTACAAATGTCATTCCTTGCGAAAACTGTCCGATGTTGGTTTTATATCGCAAACTTGATGAGCAAGTTGCGATCTGATTCGATACATTGTAACAAAGAGAGGTTGCGCCAGTACTGCCGAGCGCTGAGAGTGCGACAGTGCCGCTGACAAACAACCTATCTGGGGTTGGAGGCGTGCCAATGCCTACATTGCCGGTGAAGTAGCCTTTACCTACGACGTGAAATTTTTCGCTCGGTGTGGTTGTTCCGATGCCAACGCTGCCGTCCGTTTTTATGGCGAGTATATCGCCCGCACCGGCCCGAAAGAAGCGCGCAATATTTCCGTTAGAATACCAGACCCAGTCGTCCCCCGACGACGTGCTGCCGCGATCGCGAAACTTCAATCCCGCCCCACTGCCGGTAGATAATATTTCGCTATTCCCGTCGACGTGAAGTTTGCTCTCCGGCAGGGGAATGCCCATGCCTATATTTCCGGTCACCACGTTCATAATGAGCCCCCAGCCTGCTCCGCCGCCGTAAAAGCCGACATTGTTATCGTTTTCCATCCCGACAAAAGCCCGATCATCGTTCGGCGTGTTCTGAAACAACCAGAACCCTGCAGAATTTGTCGTCCCGGTATCGCTCCGGTTTTGCCTGAACCTTGACCGTCCGACGACATCAAGACGTAATCCCGGAGCGTCAGTTCCTATCCCGACATTTGTATCGGCGCTTGCTCCGTTTATGCCGCTGATGCTGCCAAGTACCAGCGAATTGTTTTGCGAGACATATGCACGGTGGCCGATCGCGTTCGCATTCACAAGGCTGGTTCCGCCGAAGGTGGCGAAATAGCCAAACGCGGTATTACCATTGCCGGTAAAATTAAAACCCGTGTAGCCAGCTGCCGTTCCAACAAAGGTATTTTCAGAGCCGATAGAATTACTACTACCCGCATCTGCCCCGAAAAAAGCATTGCGAGATCCGCTGGAGTTAATGTATCCGGCAGCTCCACCGAAGAACGAATTGAATTCGCCGGTGTTATTGGCATAACCTGCATCCCTCCCAAAAAAGGAATTGGCCCTTCCGGTGTTGAAACTGCCCGATCCGAAGCCGACGAAAATATTGTCAGTGCCGGCATTGCTCAAAATTCGAGTCCCACCGATGTTGTATTGCGTTCCGGCGCTGAAAATGTTGGCTGTGCCCGATCCGCTGATATTGAAATCAGTTGAGGCCTGAGGTAAAACGTTTTGATTCTGAACATAATTTCCGCTGCCTGCAGGTATTCCGCCAGCGGTCACACTGTCAGCGGTCGCTGCATTGAGACTGCGGACCGAGTAAGGAGCGCTGTCGATCTGCTGTCTGGGCGAGAGCGTATTGAATGAACCGCCGCCCGTTGGCCGCACGTGTATCTCAAGAAAACGGCTTGCTCCCGGAAACTCGCTGCCAAAATCGAGC
>CAZUEI010000193.1:0-4714 GCA_964618985.1 uncultured Chloracidobacterium sp. | reverse complement strand
TGTCGTAGATGATCCCTTCAAAATGTTCGGGAAGATCCATCATTTGCCGCAGCCAGTCTAGAACGACATCTTCAAGCTCGGTCGAGGCTGGTGAAGTCCGCCACAACATCGCCTTCATATCGAAAGCCGCAGTGAGCATCTCGCCAAACACGCCGATTGAGCTTGTCGATGTTGCGAAGAGGCCGTGAAAGTTCGGGTGATTCCAGTGCGTAACGGCCGGCAGGATCAGCTTATCAACATCACCCAAAACCGCGCTGAAATCTTCGCCTTTTTCCGGAGCCGAAGCAGGCAGATTATCTTTTAACCAATTTGGCTCGACCTGCGATAGCACCGGGAATTCGTCGATATGCTCGAAATAGTTCGCGATCCAATCGACGACTTCGTATCCATATTTGCGGAACTCACGGACGGGCATATCGCCAAGCTCGCTTTTCATAGCCTTTCTTTTGACCTCTTGAGATGAGATTTTAGCCCATAGATGCTCGACACGCTATCGTAATCGGGTATAATGCCTATAAACTTTCCACGGAAAACGGCGTATCAAGTCCGGCGGAATATATTTTTTAATCAAAGCAAAATTAACGGCGAGGTAATTATGACCAAAGTTCTTTTGACGATAGTAACGGTTTTTTCGATTCTGTCCTCTTTTGCCTGTGTCCAAAAAGGCGCAAACAGCACGACGACCGGCGGCGGCGACACGATCAAGGTCGGCGTTTATGGCGATCTGACAGGACAAACATCGAGTTTTGGACAATCCACCAAAAACGGCATTGAGCTTGCCGTGGACGAGATAAATGCGGCCGGCGGTGTTGGGGGCAAAAAGATCCAACTCATTGTAGAAGACGATCAGGGCAGGCCTGAGCAAGCCAAGACCGTCGTTCAGAAGTTGATCAGTCAGGACAAAGTTCAGGCCGTGCTTGGCGAAGTTGCCTCGACAAACAGCCTCGCAGCCGCGCCCGTTGCACAGGAAGCCAAGATACCGATGATCACGCCTTCCTCGACCAATCCAAAGGTCACTCAGGTCGGCGATTATATTTCCCGCGTCTGTTTTATCGACCCTTTTCAGGGTGCTGTAATGGCAAAATTTGCCGCGAACACCTTAAAAGCAAAAACGGCAGCCATTCTCGGTGATGTGAATTCCGATTACAGCAAAGGACTCACGCAGTTCTTTGAAGAAGAATTTTCCAAACTCGGTGGAAAAGTCGTCGCAAAAGAAGCTTACACGCAGACCGATCCGGACTTTAAGGGCCAGCTGACCAAGATAAGAAACCTCAATGCCGATGTTCTCTATATTCCCGGCTACTATGGCCAGGTCGGTATTATCGCCAAACAGGCGCGCGAACTCGACATGAACATGCCGCTTCTCGGCGGTGACGGTTGGGATTCACCGGAGTTGTGGAAATTGGGCGGCGCTTCGTTGAAAAACTCATATCTCTCTAATCACTATTCAGCCGAAAACCCTGCGCCTGAGATCCAGAATTTTGTAAAAGCATTTAAGGCTAAATTCAATGTTGAACCGGATTCGCTTGCTGCTCTCGCATACGACGCAGCTAAGGTATTGGCGGACGCTATCAAGCGAGCGGGCGGCGCATCGGACGGCGCGAAGCTGAAAGATGCCATTAATTCAACAAAGGATTTCGCCGGCGTTACCGGAAAGATCACTATCGATGCCACGCGAAACGCCGTCAAACCGGCAGTGGTTCTCGAGCTCGATCCGGCGGCAAGCAAATTTAAATACAAGGAAACTATAGCTCCGGAAGGATCGGCACCCGCTACGAACACGGAAGCGGCAAATTCTAACACGACGAAATAGTGCATAGAGTTCTTAGAGTTTTATTGAGTTCGTAGTGTAAAGTTTTTTACTCTATAACTCTACGGACTATGGAACTCTCTAAACTCGTCTTATGGATACATTTGTTCAGCAGTTGATCAATGGCCTAACCATCGGCTCTATCTATGCGCTTATCGCGCTTGGATACACGATGGTTTACGGCATTTTGCGGCTGATAAATTTCGCCCACGGCGACATTTATATGGTCGGAGCTTACGCAGGTTTCATTCTGGCGACTGCTTTGGGATTCGCCGCTGAACCGTCGGCTTTCGGGTTTGTCGTGACGCTCGTTGGGGCTATGGCGATCGCCGCCGCCATCGGCATGGCGATTGAGAGATTTGCATATCGTCCGGTGCGAAAGTTCTCAAAGATGACGACTTTGATCACCGCCATCGGAATGTCGCTACTGATCGAGTATTTATTTGTATTTATTTTCTCAGGCACGCCCCGCTCGTTCCCTCAGCTTTTGCCGAGCGACAACATCACACTCTTTGGAAACGCGACGATTTCGACATCGCAGATCTTGATCTTTGTGGTCTCGATACTTTTGATGATCCTTTTGCAATGGATAATTTTCAAAACAAAAATCGGCAAGGCGATGCGAGCGGTTTCATTTAACATCAATTCCGCAAAATTGATGGGTATTAATACAGATTTTGTCATCGCGTTTACATTCGCGCTTGGTTCGGCGCTCGCGGCTGCAGGCGGTGTTCTTACGGCACAATACAACCCCAAGATCGAGCCTCTGATGGGCATCATGACCGGTTTGAAGGCTTTCGTTGCTGCGGTACTTGGCGGCATCGGCAACATTCCGGGCGCCGTGCTCGGCGGCCTGCTGATCGGAGCGGCAGAAACTCTCGTCGTCGGCTACGGCAGTAATATCGGAATACCGTCCACATATCGCGACGCTGTTGCTTTTGCGATTTTGATTTTAGTGCTATTAATTCGCCCCGCCGGCTTGCTGGGGACGAATGTGCAAGAGAAGGTTTGAGGATTTTTAGATACTAGCTGTCAGCTAACAGCTATTTCGCTTTATGTCCGTTATCAAGACTTTCATCATCACCGTAGTATTCATCGGCGCGTTCTATATATTGAACGCGATGATGAGCAGCGCGGGTTTTTTTGGCGTTGGCATTGATGATTATCAGGCGAGGCTTTTTGCGTTTATCGGGATCAACATTATTTTGGCGACCTCGCTGAACCTGATAAACGGCTTTACCGGACAATTCTCTATAGGCCACGCCGGCTTTATGGCTGTTGGCGCTTATGCATCCGCGTTTTTTACGGTCACTTATGGAAAGGCAATTGAGGGATCGCTCGCATTTGTTGGGGAAACTGTCGCATCGAGTTTTGTGTTGTTGATGGCGATTGTTATCGGCGCAATTGTAGCCGCGTTGATGGGATTGATAGTCGGCATTCCGAGCCTTCGGCTCAAAGGCGATTATCTTGCAATTGTCACGCTTGGTTTTGCCGAGATCATACGCATAGTAATTCTCAACATCGACGCCGTCGGCGGGGCCACGGGCTACCAGGTTCCCGGTTACGCAAATTTTTTGTGGATAGGGATCTTTGGCGTGATCACCGTCATGGTAATTCACAATATAGTGAAATCCGACATGGGCCGCGCGCTTATCTCCATCCGCGAAGACGAGCTCGCGGCCGAGGCAATGGGCGTTAACACCACGCGGTATAAAGTGACCTCCTTCGTTATCGGCTCGGCGTTTGCGGGCGTCGCGGGCGTGTTGTTTGCCCATTACAACAAATTCCTAAGCACAAACGATTTTCAGTTCATCAAATCGTTCGAGATCATAATCATGATCGTCATCGGCGGTATGGGATCGATGACAGGCGCGATCCTCGGGGCGATCATTGTGACCTTGCTGCCCGAACTGCTTCGCCAACTTCCGGATATTCAAATCGGCTCGACCGTTTTCAAGTTTGCCGATCTTCGGCTCGTGATCTTTGCACTTATTCTTATCCTGACGATGATCTTGAGGCCGCAGGGAATTTTGGGAACGGCGGAGATCGGTGGATTTCTGAAACGATTCAGACGTGCGGACAAAGCGACAGGAGGTTTGTCGTAAATGGCCGAGAACGGTAATTACATTCTGCGAACCGATAAGGCGACGATCAAGTTTGGAGGCCTGACGGCTGTCAACGAATTGACCATGGACGTCAGTCAGGGCGAGATCTACGGCCTTATCGGGCCGAACGGTGCGGGCAAAACGACGATCTTTAATCTGCTTACCGGTGTTTACGAGCCGACATCGGGCGATATCACAATTGGCAAAACACGCGTTAACGGTTTGAAGCCGTATCAGATCTCGCGGCTCGGTGTTTCGCGGACATTTCAAAATATTCGGTTGTTCCCGAGCATGAGCGTTCTCGAAAATGTCGTCACCGCATGTCACCGGCACGCAAGGCAGAATTTGATGGACGCAGTTTTCCGGCTACCGCGATATTTCAAGGACGAGCGGGAACATCGCGATTTTGCATTGGAACTTCTCGAGATCTTTGATCTCGAAAAATACAAAGACGAAGGCGGAACGAGCCTGCCTTACGGCAACCAGAGACGATTGGAAATAGTCCGCGCGCTTGCGACGCGACCGCAGTTGCTTTTACTGGACGAGCCGGCGGCCGGAATGAACCCGTCGGAACAGCACGATCTTATCGATCTGATAAAAAAAGTGCGTGATAAATTCAATCTGACGATCGTCCTTGTCGAGCACAACATGCGCGTCGTAATGGGCGTCTGCGACCGCATCCAGGTCGTTGATTACGGCAAGTCTATCGCTCTCGGCCTGCCGCACGAAGTTAAGAACGATCCGAAGGTGATCGAGGCGTATTTAGGAGACTGATGCTTACACTCGAAAATGTTTCAGT
>CAZUEI010000192.1:0-4744 GCA_964618985.1 uncultured Chloracidobacterium sp. | reverse complement strand
GTTTTGCTGCCCGCGGCGCGTTCCGAAACACAAACACGCTCGAACCGCTTGCGATGCTGCTGTATGACACAAGGTCCTGCCCGCTTGCCGCGAGCGGCGTCAGCCACAACACACCAATAAGAACCGCTGAGATCACAATTTGAAACCGCCGGATTTTAGTAAACATTCATTTTTCCTCAAAACCAAGCATTTTGATGCCTATACTAAATAGAAAAGTTGACTGGCATTATTAACCACAAAGGCACAAAGAGCACCAAGAAAAAACTTTCCCTTTGTGTTCTTTGCGTCTTTGTGGTGATTTTCCTTTCTTATTCACTGACATTCCCGCCTCTTACTCTTAACAACAGCCGCCGCATCAACCCAAACGGAAACCGGTTCGCAAACTTACGGTAATGATCATTGTTCTGCAACGCAAACAAATAGCTGTGGTAATTGTCCCTTAGCCTTTCGGCGATGACCGCATGTTTGTGAAGCGGAAAATCGCCGATCTCGACGGCAAACACAATATGCGGCAGAACATACGCCTTGAAATGAAGGCCTTTGTCCTCTAAATATTTTATACAATCTGCGATGCCGTTGTAAGTTATTTGTGCGTCGTGAAAGACGATAGCTCCGTTGTCGTCGAGTACGCGCAGGCAAAACTTGAAGTCTGAAACGACCGCTTCATCAGTATGCTCGCCGTCGATAAAACATAATTGAATTTTGTCGGCGACCTGTCTCGGATCGATCGTTCTCGAATCTCCGTCGATGGTCGTGATCTTTTCCCTATTATCCGAAACCTGCGCAAGCGTCTCCATCATCCGAGCCGTTGAATTATTCCGATAAACAAAATCAAACCCGCGCTCGTCGGGCTGTGACAATGGCCGCTTGTCTATTGAATAGATCCTGCGACACTTCGGATCAAGCAAATGAGGCTGAATGCTCCCGCCTAAATACGAACCGATCTCAAGATAATTGTATTCGCCCGCCAACTCGCGTACCGCAAGCTCGCAAGCCAGCAGCGACTGCTTGTCTTCGTCGGTAGATTGGCTCGGTATTTTCTCAAAAAGCCGCAGGTCAAGCTCATTGATTGCATTTTCAAAATCGATCATAAGGAAGTAAAAACAAGGCTGATGATAACATATGTGGCACGCATCAAATGAACGGATTTCTTACCTTATCCTTCACCCTTTATCCTTTATCCTTTGGTTATCTTGCCCTTTTTCGGCGCGTAATATAGATTTAATAATTAAAGTTGCAGAGTTGCAGGGTACCAGAGTTGCAGAGTTGAAGAACTACAAACTCTGTAACTCCGCAACTCTGAAACTCTGAAAACTTTAAGAAAAGGAGAGCTTGCCGAACATGAAAGCATTCGCAACTGAGAACATCAGAAATCTGGCTGTCATTGGACACGGCGACGCGGGTAAAACCCAGCTCGTCAGTTCCCTGCTCCACGTCGCCGGAACACAAAATCGCTGGGGAAAGGTCGATGAGGGAACGACCGTCACCGATTACGAAGAAGATTCGATCGAAAGAAAGATCTCACTCAACAACAACTTCGCCCACACCGAATACAAGGACACAAAAATAAACCTGATCGACACCCCCGGTTACGCGGCGTTCGTTTCGCACGCGCGGCCTGCTTTGCGCGTTTGCGATTGTGCGCTCGTCGTCGTTGACGGCGTCCACGGCATCGAGGTACAGACCGAAAAGACATGGACCTATGCGAACGAATTCATGCTACCGCGTTTCATGGTCATAAATAAGCTTGATAAGGAACACTCGGATTTCGGCCACGCGCTTGATACGGCGACACAAAGTTTTGCCCGTTCGATAGTGCCCTTTACGCTGCCCATCGGCAGTGAGACGAATTTCAAAGGCATCGTCGATGTCGTCCACCAAAAGGCTTATCAATTTGACGCCGACGGCAAGGCGAAGGAAATTCCAATTCCCGAGGAAGGCAAGAGCCTTTTCGAAACGACCCGCGAACGCATCATCGAGCTCGTTGCCGAATCCGACGACGCTCTTATGGAGGAGTATTTTGAGAACGGCACGCTGCCCGAGGAAAAGATCTATCCGAACCTCGCCAAGGCCATCGCCAGCAGCAAGCTCTGTCCGGTTTACGCCGTTTCGGCAGCAACGGGAGCGGGACTTTCAATCCTGCTCGATCATCTCGTCGAATTTGCGCCCAATCCCGCGACCCACGAGATGGAATACGGCTTTACCGACAACGATATGGCCGGCGACCGTATCAACCGTAAATACTCGAACGATGAGCCTTTTTCGGCTTATGTTTTCCGCACGATCGCCGATCCTTTTGCCGGACGCATCAACGTGATGAAGGTCGTCAGCGGCAAGATCGCGTCTGACGCGACCGTTCGCAATTCTACCCGCGATACAGACGAACGCCTCGGAGCCCTGCACGTCATCGCCGGCAAAACGCTCGATAAGGTCAACGAAGCCCAAACCGGCGACATCATCGCCGTCGTGAAGCTCAAGGACACGCAGACCGGCGATACGCTTTGCGACAAGGCAAAGCAGATCGTTTATCCGAAAGTCGAATATCCGGAGGCCGCTATCGCCTTCGCCATCGAGCCGAAATCGCGTGCGGACGAGGACAAGATCTCCGGTGCGCTGCATAAAATTCTCGAAGAAGATCCATCGCTCCATTTTGACCGCGATCCGCAGACCAAAGAATTCATTCTCTCCGGTTCCGGCCAGCTTCACATCGAGACGGTTGTCAAAAAACTCGAGCAGCGATATCACGTCGAGGTGACGCTTCATCCGCCAAAGGTCCCGTACAAGGAAACGATCACGGCCACCGCCGAGGTCCAGGGCCGGCACAAGAAACAGTCCGGCGGTCGCGGCCAATTTGGCGATTGCAAGGTCATCTTTGAACCGCTCGAACGCGGTGGCGGTTTTGAATGGGTCGATAAGATCTTTGGCGGCTCGGTGCCACAGAATTTCCGCCCGGCCATCGAAAAAGGCATCATCGAGGCGGCCGCAGGCGGCGCCGTCGCAGGTTATCCGCTCGTGGATTTTAAGGTCACGCTCATCGACGGCAGCTTTCACGCGGTCGATTCCGACGAACATAGTTTTCGCGCAGCGGGCCGCAAGGCATTTCGTGCCGCGATGGAAAAGGTCAAACCGACCTTGCTCGAACCGATAATGGACGTCGAGGTTTTCACGCCGCAGGAAGTTTCCGGCGACATTATGGGCGACCTCAACAGTCGTAGGGGCCGCGTCGGCGGTATGGAAGTCCGCGGCAAACAACAGGTCATCAAAGCCAAAGTGCCGCTCTCGGAAATGCTCGATTACCAGTCAAAGCTGAATTCCGTCACACAGGCTCGCGGCTCGTATCACATGCAGTTCTCGCACTACGACCCGCTGCCCGGCAACTTGCTCAAAAAAGTCGTTGATGAAGCCGTCGCCGCCGGCCGCGTGAGAGCACATGAAGAGGACGAATAGTAGTTTTTTGCCGCAGATTAACGCAGATTTACGCAGATAAGAAACCATTTTTTTGATTTTTCCGTATCTGTGTAATCTGCGTCATCTGCGGTTAATTTTTTTAATAAGGAGTTATCATGAAAAGCACCAGACATCTCATTTCTCATATCTCATTTCTCACATTATTTGTTCTCGGGTCAGTTACATTCGCATCGGCGCAGCAGTTGACGCTGCCGCGGCCGAGTCAAAAGGCGAGCGTGATGCAGACTATCGGCGTAACCGACGTTACGATCACCTATTTTCGGCCGGGTGTTAAAGGCCGGGCGATTTTCGCCGAAGCGCCAAAAACGATGGTCGATCGCGCCAAAGGGCAAAGTACGCTTGATAATTCGTTCGAGCGTCTGCCGGGCGAGCCGCTCGTTCCCTACGGCTATATGTGGCGGACCGGCGCAAATGACGCGACGCAGTTTACCGTCACCGATGACGTGATGATAAACGGCCAAAAACTCGCCGCCGGCAGCTACAGCCTGCACACGATCCCGGGCAAAGCGGAGTGGACGATCATCTTTAACGGCCAGGCAAATCAATGGGGCAGTTTCAACTACGATGCTTCGAAGGACACGCTGCGCGTCAAAGCAAAGCCCGAATGGGTCAAGGACAATCAAGAGTGGCTGGCGTTCAGCTTCGACAACGTGGCCGAGGACTCCGCAACGGTGAATATCCGCTGGGAAAAGGTCCGCGTGCCTTTCACCGTGACAGTCGATACCGTTGGCGTTGCAATGGCAAAGGCACGAACATTCCTGACAACTGCAAAACCCGATGACTGGCGGCCGCGGTATTCCGTAGGCGATTACGCGATGCGAAATAAAGTGACCGATGAAGGAATGACGCTTTTGTCAGAAGCTTTACGACTCGCGGATGCGGCGATCAAAGCGAAAGAAGACTACGGCAACCTCGCCGGCCGCGCCAACATACTGCTCTCAATGGGCCGCAAGGACGAAGGCTTAGCCGCCGCCGAAAAGGCAATTGCATTCGGCAAAGCAAACAAGGCCAATACGGCATTCCTTGAAAGCCGCGTTGCTAATGTTAAGGCCGGAAAATAATAAGACAAAAACCTTCCCCACGAAATACACGAAAGACACGAATTAAGAACTCCTGTTTTCGTGCATTTCGTGTATTTCGTGGGCTATTTCTTATCACGCCGTTTTCTTATGACACATTGTGCATTGGGTCTGCAGCGGAGCCTTTGATGCCGGCGTCGTTTTCTTCACTTCGCCGTGGCAGCCCGTACAGGTCCGATGAAACGCCTGTAGATTGG
>CAZUEI010000191.1:0-4789 GCA_964618985.1 uncultured Chloracidobacterium sp. | reverse complement strand
CTTTGCGACTTTGCTTCTTTGCGACTTTGCGTTGAAAAAAAATCTCTGGGACGCGCAGAGAGTTAAAAAAGTGAAAAAGTTATGAGCTTACAACCAACAACTTTTTCACATTTTCACTTTTCATCTTTCTCACTTTATTATCCCTGGGACGCGCTTTTGCCGACAACACATTGATTGACAATTTCCTTGTGCCCTTCATGCCTTTGTGGTGAAAAAACTCCGGGACGCATAAAAAAAGGCGGCCATGTAGACCGCCTTCTATGTTGATTGATGAGTTTACTACTTCATCGGCGTTCCCTGCGATGACCATGCCTGCCAGCGGCCGTCGCGTTTGATCCAGACGTCGGTGTAGCGGACCTTGCGGTCGAACGCAGCACCTTTTTCGTCAGTTCCCTTTGTGTGAAAGACGCCGGTGACAATTGCCTTGTCGCCGTCAACGCGAATGTTCATGTCGGTTGTCTCGGCGAGTTCCATCTTGACCTTTGGGTCAACGGTATCGGCAATGTCTTGTGCCCTATTCATCAGAGTTGCGCTGGAGCCGCTTATGCTGGTGAAGTCGCTGGCGTAATTCTTCTCGAACCATGCTTTGTCCTGTTTCCAAACGGCATCGTTCCAATCCTGCTCGAGATACCAAAGCGTGCCGTAATCATCGAGGCTGTTGCCGCCTGCATTGCTAACAACCTGCCATTTGCCGCCGCGTTTCTCGAGGAAATGAACGCTGCGCGTGTAGAAGGTCTCCGGCTTGCCGCCTGTTCCGTCAGCTGTCCAAATGGTGTTGCGGTGCGTTATCGTAGCCGTATTCGGCGTGCACGAAATGTAATAATGCTCGTGCGTGATCTTATCAGGGTTGGGATTTTTCTTGTTATCTTCAAATGCCTTCATCGTGCCGTCGATGGCTGCAGTCTTGCCCTGCATTCCCGGCAAACCCATGTAATCGTCGGCATAAATATTCATCAACGCGGCTTTGTCGCCTTTTTCACCCGCCATTCCCCAGGCACGGTCAAAGGCTTCGAGTGCCTTTTTGTCAGCGTCGCTGCACTGTCCGAATGCGGCTCCAAACATTCCTGCTATTACTACTAATGTTCCTAAAATGTATTTCATTGTGATTCCTCCTTTCATTGAAAAAAGTGTCCGGCTGCCAAATTTTTGATCACCGGCCACCAAAAGATCAGGGGAAGCACTACTTCCCCTAATAAAATTGCAAACACGATTATTCATCTGCGGCCAACGCATCGGTCCTTGGATTGCCGGGCTTCTTTTGAGCTTCGTTTATCTTAGACACGTTGGCAGCCTTTGCCTTGTCGTCAGTCTTTGCTGCACCGGCTTCCATCTTGACGTTTGAAGCGCTCATCAGCCGCCAACCGTCCTTCGTCTTGACGAACGTTCCGGTCGTTCGAGTATCGCCGGCCATTGGTTTGCCCTTGTTGGTGCCGGTGGCATTAATCTTGAAGATTCCGACCGCGCTGTTGCCGTCAGGATTGACGGTGATCTTTTCTTCGGTGTAAGCGAATGACGTGTACTTTAATTCACCCGACCGGATCGCCGCCAGGCGTTCGGCCTTGTTCATCATCACACCGTCGTTACCCACGAACGTATAGTTGTCGGCGTACACTTTGTCCATCGCATCGGCGTTGTTGGCGCTCAACCCGGCCTTGATCGCCTCCATTACCTTTCTGACCTCGGCCTCAGCGGCCTTTGGGTCTGCCGGCGGGGCCGCATTGGCATTGGCAACTGCCGTATTAGCCGGCTTGCTCTTAGCATTACCGGCTCCTGAATCGCCGCATCCTGTAAAGAATGCCGCGACAATTAACATCATCAACATAAAAAATATTCTTTTCATAAAATTCCTCCTGTAAAATGTCATCGATCAAAGCGTGATCAATTGTCCAACCTTAATTATTTATTTGCCGCCGGTGCTTTGTCGCTGGCTTTGTCGTCCGACTTGGCTTTATCTTCCATTTTGGCTTTGTCGTCAGCCTTGTCTTTGTCGTCCATTTTTGCCTTGTCATCGGTTTTCGCCGTCAGATTTGTGGCCTGTAAACTGGCCATCTTCCAACCGTCTTTTGTCTTTGACCAAACCTGAGTAACGCGAACCGCGCTGTCGATCGGCTTGCCCATATTCGTTCCTTTGACGGTTGCTTTGGCGATCACAACGGCTCCATTCCCCTCGGCGTTAACGCGGACGCTGACATCATCGTAGGTCAGCGATTCGTATTTCGTCTCGCCTGATTTCATCGAAGCAACACGCTCAGCCTTGGTTTGAAGTGCGCCGTCGATGCTCACGAACATAAAGTTGTCGGACGTTGTCTTTTCATACGCGGCAACATCATTTTTCGCCGTTGCGGCCGCATAATCTGTGACCAATTTCTTGATCTCAGCCTCGATCGCAGCCGGATTTACCGGCGGGGCTGCATTAGCATTGCTTGCAGCGGTGTTGGCCGGCTTGCTGCCTGCATTTCCAGCTCCCTGATCGCCGCAAGCCGTAAACAACGACGCGACAATCAGCGTTAATAACACAAACAAATTCCTATTCATAACTTTAGTCTCCTCTCAAAAAGATAGATGCTGTTCTAGCGAGAACTCCGGCGGCCGCGCATCTCAAAACAACCGCACGCTCAATTCTTAACTAGCTAAAATAACGGGACTTACGAAATAACTTATACGCTGAATGCTGTTCCTAGTCAAGCGTAGAAAAAAAGCATCCATTCAGCCGCAATAAAGTCCGCTAAAGTAGGAACTCAAACCTATTATTTGATCCTTTTCAAACTTCCCTCGCCGCTGATCTTTCGTGTGTTTATCTTGGCGATTCGTTCCATCATCGCCATCGCACGGAGAAGATTTTCGCCCAAAACCTTGCGAGTCTCTGTTTCCGTGTAACCTCGCCTTAACATTTCATACGTTACAAGCATCAAGTCTTCGGCTCCTTGCATTCCTTCGGGCAAATAGTTAATGCCGTCGAAATCCGACCCAAGCCCGACGTGGTCTATGCCCGCGGTCTTTTTGATATGGTCTATATGATCGACGATCCTCGTATATGGCGTGACGTAGATCGGATTTGCTTCAAGCAGTTTTCTTTCGGCAATATTAAACCACTTTGAATCGTCTTTATATTGCTCCTTCAGAGCGTCGATCTGCGGCTTGAGCCTCGCAGCGCGTTCGGTTTCCTCTTTATTCGTCCTCGCATCTAGGAAGGCGGGCAAAAAATTGATCATTATCACGCCGCCGTTTTTGGCGACTCGCTTGAGAACATCATCCGGCACATTGCGGGTATGATCGTTTAGTGCTCTTGCCGATGAATGTGAAGCGATGATCGGAGCAGTCGAAACATCCAGGACGTCGTGCATTACTTTTACGGAAACGTGCGAAATATCGATGAACATTCCCAGACGGTTCATCTCGCGAACTACTTCCCTGCCAAAATCGGACAGGCCGTTGTACTTCGGCTCATCACGATGGGCATCGGCCCAGTCGTGCGTCACGTTATGCGTCAGCGTCATATAGCGGATGCCAAGACGGTAGAATTCACGCAGTGCAGCAAGTGAGTTCTCGATCGCATAGCCGCCTTCGATGCCCATCAGCACGCACATTTTCTTTTGTTTTTTCGCGCGTCTAATGTCTGCCGCAGTCGTGCATTGTGATAAGTGATTCGGATATTTTTCCGTCGCGCGATAAGTCACGTCGATCAATTCCATCGCCCGCCGCATTGCCCCGCCTGTTTTCAGATATGAACCTGAGACATAGATAGAGAAAAACTCACCGGTAATGCCACTCGCCTTAAATCGGGAAAGATCGGAATGAAACGGGTCGCCGTCATCGTGGAATTTGCCAACAGTCGGCGTGCCGAGATCGTAATCCTGATCAGCCATCGGCGATGGAATATCATTGTGACCATCGACAATAATCGCTTTTCGATGAATTGTTAAAGCCTTTGCCCAAAGTTTCGGATCAGCACCTTTCGGCATTGTTTGAGCATTAGCCGCGATAGCGAACGTAAAACATAAAAATAACGAGATAAATTTCTTCATAAGTCTAATATGCTCTGACCAGTTTATTCTTTTTCACCCTGATGCGGAAACGCCCCAAAAAAAGATAGCCAAAACAGGCAAATAAATGCTAATATTATCGTTGGAGATGTTGCATCTTTGTTATATCTCCGTGTAGCCACCATCGGATCTTCCTGATTCATATCCATCAAATCACCCGACGATTTCACGCAGTTATCACCTCACAGATCGCCTCGCTATGGCAAAGAAATCGACTTCTGTCTCGAATAAGAAACTGACCCGGACAAACCAAGAAAGCGCTCGTTCGGCGGCTGATCCGGCGTCTGGCAAAAATGGCCAGGCTGCGGATGACGGCATATTTCAAAGCTTTATCGAGAATCTGCCGGTGATGTTCTACGCTGTCGAACCGGCGCCGCCGCACACTCCGATCTACATCAGCCCAACATTCGAAGCGTTCGGCTATCCATTGAGTGACTGGCTCACCGACAGTGAGATCTGGGATCGCGTCATACATCCTGAAGACCGGAAAACCGTCCTCGATGGTACTCGGCTTGCAATGCGACTCGGTGAAAGCATCGACTTTGAATATCGCATTATTTGCGCAGACGGACGAGTGCTCTGGATTCGAGACCGAAGCTGTTTTATCAAGGACAAAGACGGCCGGTTTCTTTGCTGGCAAGGCATCATAATCGACGTCACCGAGCGAAAAGAAATAATCGATGCTCTGAAAGTGAGCGAATCTCGATACCGCCAGTTGTTTGAAAACGCGAATGACATTATCTACG
>CAZUEI010000190.1:0-4848 GCA_964618985.1 uncultured Chloracidobacterium sp. | reverse complement strand
GGGCGACTATTCCGCCATGAGCAGCGATCCGGCGGACGATTGCTCATTCTGGTACACGCAGGAATGGCGCGATTCTACCTTCAACGGCACCGGCTCGAACAACCCTTTCAAATGGAGCACGCGAATCGGTACGTTCAAATTCCCAAGCTGCACAAGCGCTCCAAAAGGTACGATCGCCGCGACGGTCACCGAATGCAGCACCGGCAATCCGGTCAGCGGGGCGAACGTCTCCGTTTCGCCCGGCGGCATCTTTCGCAAGACGAAAGCCGACGGTACTCTCGTTTCCAACATCGACATCGCACCGGATACTTACAGCGTTACCGCCTCGGTTGGCGGCGTCAACGCGACCAATGGCAGCGTCGCCGTCATCAACGGCAACACCAACAACGTCAGCCTCTGCCTGCCCGGGCCTTTGATGACACCTGCTACTGCATCCATAACGACGGAAAGCTGTTCCGTCAACAGCGCGATTGACCCGGGCGAAACCATGACGGTCAGCCTCGGCGTTACGAACTCAATCGGCGCCACGACTGCCAATCTCACCGGCACGCTGCAAACCACTGGCGGCGTCACTCTGCCTAGTTCGCCACAAAATTACGGCGCAGTTGTCGCCGGAGCGACGGTTTCGCGCTCGTTTACCTTTACCGCCGACCCGTCCTTGCGTTGCGGCAATACTGTCGTGTTGACGCTGGCTTTGACCGACGGCGTAACTAATCTCGGCAACGTTGTTTATACGATCCCCGGCGTAACAGCCGTGGGAGCGCAGACCGCCGTGAGCTACACATCTCCGGTTGTGCCTATCGCCGACGGCAGCACGGTCGGCTCGACGGCGACGCTCAGCGTCAGCGGTTTTAGCGGCAATATTGCCGACCTCAACTTCCGCTTTGACGGCACGGCAAACACCTCAACAGCTACGCTCGCGGGACTCGACCACACTTGGGTTGGCGATCTGGTCATTAACCTGACGTCGCCGTCGGGAACTAACGTAACCCTTCTGGGAAGCATGAACAGTAATGCCGGCGCTAATGGTGGCTGCAATAATGACCACCTCTCGCAGATCATCCTTGACGATGCGACGGCTAACGGGTTTATCAATGTCGCCTGCGTTAATACCACCACGACTTCCGTGATCGCTGCTGCTACCCGTAAACCCGATTCGCTACTTTCCATCTTCAACGGGGAAAACCCCAACGGCACCTGGACACTCAAAGCATTTGACACTGCCGCTACCGACACCGGCAACATCCGCGCTTTCTCGTTACTAATCTCGCCGGTAGTTTGCACGGCCTGCACGGCGCCGACGGCAACAGCGACAGTCACGCAAACGTTCACGCCTACCGCGAATGCGACGAATACATTTACACCGACGCCAACTGCCACGGAAACATTCACCCCGACGGCAACGGCGACAAATACATTCACGCCGACGCCGACTGCAACAGAAACATTCACGCCAACCGCGACTGCGACGAATACTTTCACGCCAACGGCAACGGCGACAAACACATTCACACCGACGGAAACAGCGACGAATACGTTTACGCCGACGCCAACCGCTACGGAAACATTCACCCCGACGGCAACGGCGACAAACACATTCACGCCAACCGCAACAGCGACGAATACCTTCACGCCAACGGAAACGGCGACGAATACGTTTACGCCGACGGCGACGGCAACCGAAACATTCACGCCAACGGCAACGGCAACCGAAACATTCACGCCAACGGCAACGGCGACAAACACATTCACGCCAACCGCAACAGCGACAGAAACGTTTACCCCAACGCCTACTGCGACAAATACATTTACGCCGACGGCAACAGCGACGGAAACGTTTACGCCAACTGCAACGGCTACAGAAACTTATACCCCTACAAATACTGTTACGAATACCTCAACACCGACGGATACGCCTACTGATACGCCCACTGATACACCCACGAACACGCCGACGCCTCCCGCTGTTATCACTGGGACAGTTACATACGGCAACGCGATCGGCTCGCCTTTTCCGCCGCGTTATGTTCCCGGTGTGCTGATCAGTGCTACCGGTTCGCCCAATGTTAGCGATACGACCACAGCAACCGGAACATATTTGTTAACGGGGTTTGGAATAGGTTCTTACACGATCACGCCTTCCAGAAGCGGAGGACAAAATGGTTCCATAACCTCGTTCGACGCGGGCAAGATCGCTCAATATGTGATCGGAGGCAGCAGCTTGACCGCCGCCCAGCAAACGGTTGCCGATGTCAGCGGCACGAGCGGGTTATCGTCATTCGATGCTGCACTCATTGCACGCTATGTCTCAGCGCTCGGGCCGCCGACAGGATCTACCGGGAACTGGATATTCATCCCGGCCAACAATACGCATGCGTCGGTCACCAGCGACATAACCGGCGAAGACTATTCCGCTCTGCTAATGGGCGAAGTCTCAGGAAACTGGGTAAATACGGGCGGCCGTTCTGCGAACGGGCCCGAGAAGGACATAACTGTTGATCTTCCGCGTCTTGTAACACCCGCAGGCAGCGAGGTCATGATTCCTGTCGGCGTTCAGGGTGCGGCGAATAAGGGAATAATCTCTTACGAGTTCGATCTCCGATACGATCCTTTGGTCATGCTGCCGCAGTCCGATCCGGTCGATCTGGCTGGAACGGTCAGCCGCGGGCTTTTTGTTGTAACAAACTCTTATGAGCCGGGGCTACTGAGAGTTGTCGTTTACGGCCCGCTGCCGATAGACGAAAACGGATTACTGTTGAATCTCAGATTTACGGCAGTCGGAGAGGCTGGTTCTATCTCGACGCTGACGCTTGAACGGATATTATTCAACGAGGGCGAGCGTGAACCGTTGGTAATCGATGGCTCGGTAGAGATATTGAAGTGATCGAAGTGCAGGCATCCGGCCTGTATTCCAGTCGTTAGTTAGCTTTGAAGAGGTCCTCATCAACCTTTTGGCCGAAGGTGATGGTGCCGATCTCGGTTTCTTCGACCTGCTTTTCGTTGGCCCATAAAACAGTGCGGAACGGGACGAGCACGCCCTGGGCGTAGTTATAGTCGTAGAATCTGCGGCGGTATCTTGTGCCGTCCTGATCGTAGGTGAGCATCATCACGCGGAAGGATTTTGCACTGACATAAAAACGGGTTTTGCGGTCCTGTTTGTCCGTGACATCGACAACGTAATAATCGACGCCATAGACTTTTTCCTGCGGGGCAAGATCGATCTTGGACTCGTTCGACTTGTATCTCATGAAGGCGTCGAGGCCGTGAAAGATCTGGTTTTCAAAGCCTCTAGCGGCATCCTGGCGAGGCGTAAAAACGGTGTTGTTAAAAATGCCGAGGGTCTTTTCGTCGCTGAAAACAAGCGAAAATCTGGCGGTCGGCAATTCCTGATCGAGCCGGACCCTTTCCTTGCTTAAAGTTTCTCCACGAATCACGAAACGCTGATAATTAACGTTTTCGACTTGTCCGTCAGCCGACGTGATCTTTGACTGTCCGCGCTCAGAGGTTGTTTTGCGAACCTGATCAAGCGCGCCTCTGCCGTTGGTATAAATAAAGATCGAGGTCTCGACAACCTGTTCGGCGGTCGTCGGTTTTTGAACGCCTTTGGCGGCAACCGGTGTCGGATTGGGTTTTGCCGGCGTGGGTTTTGGCGTCTTGTCCTGCGCAAAAACACCGGCCGCAAAAACTGTCATCAAAAAAGCAGGCAAAAAACTATTTACTGACCGCCAAAGATGTTTCACCATAATTAGATCGGGAAATCCACAAAAGCGGATTGTAACAGTTTAGAGTTTTGAGTTCCAATTTTAGTTGGCTATCTTATGTAAGAGTTATGCTTCACGTCGCCTTGTACGAGCCAGAAATACCGCCGAACACGGGCAATATTGCGCGGTTGTGCGCCGCGACATTTTCGGATTTACATATCGTCGGAGTAACCGGCTTCAGGATGGACGACCGCGAGCTAAAACGAGCCGGGCTCGACTATTGGAACGAAGTAAAACTGCATCGCCATATTGATCTTGATTCACTGTTTGAGAGTTTGACCGAGTCCCGTTTTGTCTTTTTAACAACTAAAGCCGAGCGGCCTTATTCGGATTGGAAATTTGCTGAAAACGATTGTCTCGTTTTCGGCCCTGAAACTCGCGGCCTGCCTGAAACGCTGCTTCGATCGAATTGGGACAACTGCCTCACGGTCCCGATGCCAAACAAAAACGTCCGCAGCCTGAATCTCGCGACCAGCGTCGGCATTGTGCTGTACGAGGCTTTGCGGCAAATGCATAAGCCCGCACGCACGTAAGGCGGGACATTTAACTGTCGAACTTTCTTGCACAAATTGCGAAAATGATGGTTTGTATCGCCAGAACGCCGGACAAAAAAACAACTAGGCTGACAAACAGGCCATAGTCAAAAATCGTGTTAATCAAAAAGAAAGTAAGTGCTTTCATTAGAATTGTGACCAAACCAAAAAGAATAACAGCTACCAAACCCACCCAGCTCTTGCGAAAAGAGTGCAGAAAAGAACCGACAAACATCAAGAGGACTGGTAAGATTTGATATGCTAAATTAGAAAGCACGAAGTTTAAATCTATTTCCGGTCTAATAACCTCGCTTTTCATGTGAATTGACAAAACAACAACAAACTCAAAAATCGCGAATATCAACGACGCAATACTCGATGCAATTTCCATTTTTTGAATAGTTTTCATCACACCTAAGTTCAGCTAGGACTCTAGTTGAATTGCCTTTAATTACCTAATCAGTCATTATACTCGTTTGCCTTTGTGCAGGGATTTATGACTATGCTGACCACAGACAAGATACGCAACATCGCTATTATCGCTCACGTTGACC
>CAZUEI010000189.1:0-4861 GCA_964618985.1 uncultured Chloracidobacterium sp. | reverse complement strand
CATACGAAGCTCGCCGCGCGATCTTTAACGGCGCGCGCGAAGTCGATATGGTGATAAATATCGGAGCGCTGAAATCGGGCGACGATTGCGCGGTCGAGGACGACATTAAAGCTGTCGTCGAAGCCGCGCACGAGAATCATATCTTGTGCAAGGTTATCATCGAGACAGCGCTGCTTACTGACGAAGAAAAAGTTCGCGCCTGTCTAGCCGCAAAAAATGCCGGTGCGGATTTTGTAAAGACATCGACTGGTTTTGCTAAGGGCGGCGCGACCGCAAATGACGTCGCGCTGATGCGTCATACGGTTGGCAAGTCGTTGGGCGTTAAGGCTTCAGGCGGTGTGAAGGGGATCGAGGACGCACGCGCAATGTTCGAGGCCGGTGCAACCCGTATCGGAGCTTCGGTCGGAGTAAAGATCGCTCAGGAAGCGAGTGGGATCAAATCCACGATTGTTGCAGGAAATTATTAAAAAAGAAATCTATTTCTTTGCGGCCATCGATCTGTCAAACGTCTTGCGATAATCTTTGCCTTCCATCATGATCGTCTTACACATTTCATAAAGTCGCGAACGGACACGAATGCCGATGCGGTCTTCTAAAGTGTCTTCGCGCTCATTCGGACGATCATCAAGATAGTTTGTCGTAAAGATCGTAAACTTCTTTTCGTTATATCTTGTATTGATGATATGAGCCATCGTGTCGCGAACCCAGTCGGTCGGTTTTGAGGCGCCGAGTTCATCGAGGACAAGCACGTCCGTGTTCAAAACAGGAGCTAGGACGCCGAGTTCGGACGATTGAGTATTGTCGTTGTAAGAATCCTGGATCTCCTTTAGCAGCGAACCAAATTCATAAAACAGACACGAAAAACCTCGCTCAGTAAGGCCTTTCAAAATCGAAACTGCAAGATGTGTTTTGCCGACGCCGACGCTTCCCATAAGGAGAAGTCCGCGGTCGATGGCGGGGAATTCCATCGCAAAAGCCATCGCGCTTTTTAGAGCAATTTTCTGAGACTCGTTTTGTGGATTGTAGTTTCCGAAATGAAATCCGTCATAACGTTTTGGCAGGCGAACGCTCTCAAACTTGCCGGTTTGCGATCTCAATTTTCTACAGGAACAAATTCGAGCTCCTTTGCCGGCGACAACTTCCATACCAGTGCCGTAGCATTTTGGGCACTCGTCAGTTTGTTGAGCGTCATTAATAGCGACCGTTTTGGGGACGGCTCTTAATGTAGGTTTCTTTGCTTTTTCCTGGGGCATAGCTCTCGAACGGACGTTCAGTGTAATGGATTATACCACTCGCAATTTCTAATTCAAGCCGTCGTCGGCAGGCTTTATTTTATTATGCTATATTGTCTTTTTATAGTGTTTATATGAGCATTCTTCGCAGTATATTGATAAAGCTGAAATTAGCCGATCTGAGCGCGGAACGCACCCCTATCAGTGTACTTTTGCTTGATGATGATGAGCGGCGGCATCGTTGGTTTATGAAGAGGTTTCACGGTGATGCTCTCGATGTCGCCGAGAACGTCCAGGAAGCGAAGGATCTTTTGATCTCCGGCAGTTACGATGCGATCTTTCTGGACCACGACCTTTTGCCGCACCATTACGAATCAAACGATCACGACGATCACGCCAACACCGGCTACGCCGTCGCCGAATGGCTCAACGAAAACCCCGACCTTCAGCGAGCCGCAACAATTATTGTTCACACGCGCAACGCCGACGCCGCGATCCCGATGGTGCAAAAACTCCGCGAATCAGGCCGCAACGTCGAATACTGTGCGTACCCATTGCTTGATCTGAAGATAAAGAATTATTGGAAACGATAAGTCTAAAAACAGATGCGCAAGCTCGCACGTTAGTAAGGGCGGAACACTCAACGTTGATTCAACCGACTTTGCTTACATTCGCGTCTTGCGCAAAATTAGCCGATAAACCTAAGAAATAGGATCGCGAGGATAACGACGACGATCAACTTTGCTATTACAACGATGGCATTCATATTTTCATTGCTCCAGACGAATAAACTACCGTTCTTCCTTAGAGATCAGTCCCCGTATCAATAGATCAGCCGTTTTAGCGGTCCGGTCGCGGATGGCTTTGCGGTCGTCAAACTCGACAGAGATGAGGCTGAACGGAAGAAGGGAATTAGTGGCAGACAAAAGCGTTCTGGCTATATCAGAAGCATCACCGGCGACAATGACTGACGAGTCTTGCCCTACCTTGATCAAGTCGGCAAAAATATGAGCTTCTTCTTCAAAATAGCGCTTGCGGCGTTTGAGCAGGGCTGGGCGAATGACTGACAACATTTCGTCCAGGCTGCGTGAATAGTGCTGAGCGCTGTCAAAGCGGAAAAGTACACGCTCGAGCAGCATTTCATGTAGCCTTTCTGCCACGCTGGAGTCCTTTTGCGCGATATTTCTCAGCTTTACCTTGAGCCTTTCGACTATGCGATCAATGTGCGATAATGCGATTTCCTCTTTGCTTGAAAAATGCAGGTAAACGCTGCCTTTGCCGATGCCGACCTCCTGTGCGAGATCGTCTATCGTCATTTTTTTATAACCGTATTTAGTGAGCAGCCTGTCGGTCGCGTCGAGAATTGCATCGCGTGTGGTTTTTTGTCGAACTGCGTCTTTCATATATGACCAATGACCAGAAATGTCTTATGGTCATAATATTAAATGAGAGCAGATTTGTAAAGTAAGTTCTGGAAGTGGCTCGAAATTGGTAAAGGTCACCCCAGCAAAAAAAAACTTTGATCAATGCAGGAATTACCTTTACCAATCAGGGTATTAACCTGCAGCTAGACAGCACGCGACCTTTATCAAAACCCCATTTTTACTCAACAAGATCTTTTTTGTAGATCTTATATGTGGCACGTGCCACATTTTGTGAAACAATCTTAGGAACACAAAAGTTTTGTCATATCGCCATCGATTTGGGATAGTGTTTAGGCAAAATATTTACGGCCACGAAGTTTTTCCGGAAGCAGATCGCCATCCGGATCATTTCCTTCATCTTTCCCGTAGCCGAGGTCTTTCATCAGTTTTGTTGGCGCATTACGGATCTTCATAGGAACAGGAAGATTACCGAATTTTTTTGCGTCGTCCATAGCCGCTCCGATTGCGCTTGTTGCCGAACGGTCTTTAGCCGCGTTTGCAAGATAGGCGACGCCATGAGCTAAATTCAATGCACATTCCGGATACCCGATCGTCTCGACGGCACGAAAAACAGCGTTTGCTACGACAAGCGCCGTCGGCTGAGCAAGGCCGATGTCCTCGGACGCAAAGATCACCATTCGTCGGGCGATGAATTTCGGGTCCTCGCCAGATTCGATCATTCGAGCCAAGTAATACATTGCAGCGTCGGGCTTGCTCGCCCGCATCGATTTTATGAACGCCGATATGACGTTGTAATGTTCTTCGCCTTTTTTGTCGTAGCGAAGAAACTTAGACTGCAACGTTTCTTTTAGCGTTTCAATGGTAATCGTGTCATACAAGTGCGATGTGTTTTCGATCATTGTGATCGCTTGACGAGCATCGCCGTTCGCCATTTCAATGAGCCATTGTTTGGCCTCTTTATCAAGCTCAAATCCCGTTCGATCAATGATCTCGACCATATCTTCATTTGATAGTTCTTCGAGGACAAAAACACGCATCCTGGAGAGCAAAGCTGGTATGACTTCGAAACTCGGATTCTCGGTTGTTGCTCCGATCAGCACAAGCTCGCCGTTCTCGACATACGGCAGTAGAAAATCCTGCTGAGCTTTGTTGAAGCGATGAATTTCGTCGAGAAACAGCACTCGCGGGCGGCTATCTATCACTGGCGTTTTTACGATCTTGCGAATGTCATCCTTTCCTGCCGATACGGCAGAAAGCTCGTAGAAGTGAGCGTTTATTGCATTGGCATAGATTCGCGCGAGTGTTGTTTTGCCTGTTCCCGGCGTGCCCCAAAGGACGAAAGAAAACACATGCCCTTGCTCGATCGCGAGGCGCAAAGGCTTGCCGCCGCCGACAAGGTGCGACTGGCCAACAAATTCGTCGAGGCTGTGCGGCCTTATCTGATTCGCGAGCGGTTCCATAGGTTAACTATATTGTAACGCACAATGTTACGATGTGATTCATGAACGCCGAAGCGAAACGTCTTGCCGAATCGAACGATAGGACAAAACACTGGAAACGCTGGGGTCCGTATCTGAGTGAGCGTGCCTGGGGCACTGTGCGCGAGGATTATTCAGCGGACGGTTCGGCTTGGGAGTATTTCCCGCACGATCATGCTCGTTCGCGCGCGTTTCGCTGGAATGAGGATGGACTGGGCGGTATATGCGACAACCATCAGCGTATTTGTTTTTCCATCGCCCTCTGGAATGGCGTCGATCCGATCCTGAAGGAGCGCCTTTTCGGCCTGACCGGAAACGAAGGCAACCACGGCGAGGACGTTAAGGAGGTTTACTACTATCTTGACTCCACGCCGACTCACTCCTACATGAAATTCCTCTATAAATACCCGCAGGCCGAGTTTCCTTACCTTTGGTTGATAATGGCTAACCGCAACCGCGAGAAGTCCGAGGGCGAATTTGAGTTGATGGACACCGGCATCTTCGACGAAGACAAATACTTCGACGTGTTTGTTGAGTATGCCAAGGCGGATATTGAAGACATCCTGATAAAGATAACGGTCGCGAACCGAGGCCCGAACGACGCAGAGATAAACGTTTTGCCGACTGTCTGGCTGCGGAATGATTGGAACTGGACCGGCAAAGAACCTACGGGAAATCTGTCGGCGACGGACGACAAAATGATAAAGATCGAGACGAAGGAGTTGGGGGCGAGATCTTTATATTTCGACGGTGAACCTCAGTTGTT